>CAYQMZ010000227.1:0-9149 GCA_964418725.1 uncultured Pirellulaceae bacterium | reverse complement strand
GCTATCGACAGTCTTTCCAGCTGGCTCAATGAATCCCTGCAAGCCGACGTTGATGCTGATGACTTGGTCGACCTAGACAAGCTGCAACTAGAACGCAAACTCCTAGGTGTGGTTGACGAGCGATACCGACCAGAGATGCGAAAAATGGAACGTTCCATGCTGCTCCATATCGTTGACAGTGCCTGGAAAGATCACCTGTTGGCAATGGACTACCTTCGCAGCTCCGTCAGCCTTGTCGGTTACGCTCAGGTCGACCCTAAGGTCGAATACAAGCGTGAAGGCATGAAGCTGTTCGACAAGATGTGGGACTCGATTGGCCAGCGAACCACGGACCTGATTTTCCGCATGGAACTGCTGGACGAGGGCTTCGTAGGCTCGACCTTCAAGGAAACTCGTGAACGACACGAAGAAGGACCGACTGCGACTGAACTTGCTCAACAGCAAAACGATGCGGCTAACAGCGGTACCGGCAGCGAGCCACAAACCGTGGAGCCCATTCGAAACATTGGCGACCGCGTTCGACGTAACGATCCCTGCCCTTGCGGCAGTGGGCGGAAGTACAAGTCTTGTTGCATGCGAAAGACGGCATAGCGTCGCGCCAACACGTCGGACGAACAATTTAAGGCAAGGATGTCGTAATGCCGTATGTCCTCAATTGCGTCTACCTTGGCCTGCTACTCGTATTAAGTCCGGCGTTGGCTTACGCGGCGGTACGGCATGGCAAGTACCGTGATGGACTGGCCGCGAAGCTATTGGGAAGAGTCCCGAAACTTCCTCAGTCGCCCCGACGAATTTGGTTCCATGCGGTGAGTGTCGGAGAAGTCAATCTGCTTGCAGGCTTAATTCAGTCGATCCGCGAGGCTGATGGCTTGGCAGACACGGACATCGTGATTTCGACGACCACCCAAACTGGTTTTCAGCTGGCGACTCGCAAGTACGCGGATCACACGGTCTTCTATTGTCCCTTGGATTTCTCATGGGCGGTTAAGAACGCGATGGATCGCATCCAGCCGACAGCCTTGTGCCTCGCTGAACTTGAGCTCTGGCCCAATCTTCTGCTAGAGGCAAGTCGCCGACAGCTTCCCGTTGCAATTGTCAACGGACGACTAAGCGACCGTAGCACGCGTGGCTATCGCCGACTGGGTAGTTGGATGCGTTGGTTACTTTCAAGTGTGAAGCAAGTGGCCGCTCAAAGCGACGTATGCGCGCAACGATTCGTCGAACTGGGCGTCGCCAAAGAATTGGTTTACTCGGTTGGCTCTTTGAAATTCGACGGTGCCAACAGCGATCGCGACAATCCCAAGACACAACAACTCGCCAAACTCATTCAGACTGCGGCCTCGGACGTGATCTTCGTTGCCGGCAGTACTCAAGCCCCTGAAGAGTCGCTGGCGATCGAAGCCTACAAGGACCTTCGTGGCCAGCATCCGGAACTACGGCTGATCCTTGTGCCGCGTCACCCCGAACGTTTCGATGAAGTCGATCGACTCTTGCGCCAACACGACCTGGAGTTCGTCCGTCGTTCTGAGCTTTCGCCTCCGAATGAGCCACCAGGCAGTACGGTTCCTCCCAGAGTCATTCTGGTCGATACGATTGGCGAACTCGGTGCGTGGTGGGGATGTGCGGACATTGGTTTTGTCGGCGGCAGTATGGGAAAACGTGGCGGTCAAAATATGATCGAGCCAGCAGCCTACGGCGTCGCGACAATCTTCGGCCCCAATACAAAGAACTTCCGAGGCATCGTCGAACAACTCCTCGACAAGAAAGCGGCCGAAGTCGTTCACGACGGAGCAGAACTGAGGAACTTTGTTGAGCGTTGCCTACAGGATGCTGAATTCCGCGTAAAAATAGGGAAGGCCGCCAGGGAGTTGGTTGCCACCCAAACGGGATCAACCGCACGAACGGTCGAGCTATTACGAGCTATCCTTGCCCATGATGCGGCCGCATCTGGTTTCAAGCGACCATCACATCGCCGCTCTGGCCAGCCGTTGCGTCAAAAATCAGCCTGACTGATCCGCACCAGCCCCCCTGGCGCGGCCCGACATTCGGCCCCATTCGCTGAATTGATCGATTCGCTACAATGTGCGGCCTGTATTCAGCCGAAGTGAACGCTTCAGCTAACGTCCGCCGAATGGCTCACACACTGTTCATTCACCCCAACCGACCATTTTCTGCCATGAGCAAGAGCTTTATTTTTTCGTCCGAGTCTGTCACCGAAGGTCACCCGGACAAAGTTTGCGACACGATTTCGGACGCCGTTCTGGATGCCTGCCTGAAGAACGACCCCAAGTCACGTGTGGCTTGCGAAACCATGGTCAAGGACAACGCGGTAATCTTGGGCGGCGAGATCACGACGAACTCCCAGTTCGACTATCGCGAAGTGGTGAAGAAGGCTCTGATCGAAATCAACTACGACTCAGAGTACGCAAAGGGCACCGACTACAGCTACACGTGCAAGTTCGACGCGCAGAACTTCTTCTTCTCCAACTTCCTAGGTCAACAGTCTCCCGATATCGCTCAGGGCGTTGACGCGGAAGCGGCAAAAGACAAAGAGACTGCCGAACAGGGCGCCGGCGACCAAGGCATCATGTTCGGATACGCTTGCGACGATACGCCAGAGCTAATGCCAGCTCCAATTGCGTATTCGCACCAGCTTGGCGAGGCGATTACGAAACTCCGTAAAGATCGCGTCCACACTTGGCTGCGTCCCGACTCGAAGACGCAGGTTTCGGTCGAGTACGTCGACGGCAAAGCCAATCGGATCACGGCCGTGGTTGTGTCTACGATGCACGCAGCAGAAATCTCGACCGCTGAAATTCGAGAACTGCTGAAGCGTGACCTAATCGAAAAAGTTCTGCCAGCCAATATGTTGACTCCTGAAACCAAATTTCACATCAACCCAACCGGTTTGTTCGTGATCGGCGGTCCAGAAGGTGACTGCGGGCTGACTGGCCGCAAGATTATCGTCGACACCTACGGCGGCATGGGGCGACATGGTGGCGGTGCGTTCTCCGGTAAGGACCCATCCAAAGTCGACCGCAGTGCAGCCTACATGTGCCGCTGGGTTGCGAAGAACATTGTGGCCGCCGGATTGGCAACCAAGTGCGAATTGCAAACAGCGTACGCGATCGGCTATCCCGATCCCGTTTCTCTCACAGTCGATACCTTCGGCACCAATACGGTTGACGAAGCGAAGATCGAGAAAGCCGTTAGCGAGGTATTCTCATTCAAACCTGCAGCTATCGTTGAACAGTTGAATTTGCTGCGTCCGATCTTCGGCAAGTCGACAAACTACGGCCACTTCGGTCGTGAAGATGCCGACCTAACTTGGGAAAAGACCGATAAGGTTGATGCTTTGAAATCGGCTGTTGGGGCCTAAGCCCAACCCAAGAATCAAACACAAAGAAAACGCCGCGGTTTTTGCCGCGGCGTTTTTTGTTTACGAGATCGCGAGCCTGTTTAAGCCGGCCCTCGCCAGAAGTTCTTGGTACCGCAAACGCAGACCTACTCGTCGTCCTTCTTCCACTCGCTCAACGGAATCTCTTTCTGTCCATCGCGAATGAAGGGTTCGCGAACTTGCTCGCCCTTGGCAGGCTTAAACTCCCGCACCCAAATATTGCGGAAGCGGACGGGATTGCCGTGATCCTGTAGCGCAATCGGCCCCTTTTCGCCATGTGCTTCATAGGAAGGAGGCTCGCTGTAAGGAGTACGTCCCTTCAACTCGAAATGGTTGAGAATCAAGATGCCGTTGTGAACCGCAGTAATGTAGGCCGGCGACTTGAGCGAACCATCATCGTTAAAGCGAGGAGCTGTCCAGTAGATATCGTAGGTATTCCACTGCCCTGGTGCTCGCATGGCGTTCACAGCAGGCGGCGTCTGTTTGTAAATCGCACCGGCTTGACCGTCGTGATACGTGTCGTTGCCGTACGAATCGAGCACTTGGATTTCATAGCGTCCCATCAGGAACACGCCGCTGTTCCCACGACCTTGTCCCTTGCCTTTGATCGGCGTCGGAGCCGACCATTCAATATGAAGCTGGCAGTCACCAAACTCTTCTTTCGAGACGACTTGCCCCTTTCCAGAATAGGCAATGCCATCCTTCACCATCCAATTGTCACCGTTCTTCCAATTCGAAAGATCTTCGCCGCCGAACAAAACAACGGCATCCGAAGGCGGATCGGAGTTCTTCACTCCCGGGGCAATTACCGGCGGCTCCTCCCATTTGATCCCGTTCAAATACTCGACTGCCTGAACTTGGCTGGCTGACAACAAAATCGCCAGCATCGTTCCGATCACACTGGTTCGGCGCATTACTTTAAGCTCCCTGGATTGTTGGATTGCTAGAATCGACCAGTATCGTCATCAGCAGTGCCGAAGGCAACTTGGTGTCGGTCTCCCACGCCTTTGGACAACCAACCGAAACTTGAGAAGCAGCTGATTGACCAGAACACGCCGCCTGGGATCCGACAATGAATCAGATTGAGTCACCATCGCCGCAGGACGTAGACCAGACGAAACCGCCAAAGCAAGAGGGCTTTCGACTCCAAACTCAGCAATTTGTTGGAACTGCCATTGGCGCGTTGAGTGTCGCGATCGCCGCTCTCCTAGTGCGTCGCTGGTCACGGGGAGTCTGGGACTTCACGCATGCTGCCAGTCTCTCTTTGTTTATTATCGCACTTACACTTTTCAACAATGTTCGCCAACAGAAACGGTTCACACTCGCTTCGGCAATGTGGATGGTCATGCTGCTCTCCATTGGCTTCGCCGGCCTGGGCTACAGCATGCAATGGACGGCGGCTCGAGAAAAACGCATGGAGGAAGCTCGAGAGCAACTTCAATCAATGATCAGTATCGACGGCGTCTTCATACAGAACAACGGCGACATTACGTGCATGATCGAGTCCCCCGATTTCTCCATACGTGAGTTACAGCAAGTGCTGCAATTGATCAATGAGTCCCCAGACATCAACCTCGCGTTCTTGGGAATGTATACCTCGCAGGCCGGCGACGATTGGTTAGAAGCAATTGGCAGTCGCCCTCGACTACGTCGTGCACTTGTCGACGGAAGACTTGTAACGGAGGAAGCAATCGCCAGGTTTCAGCAGAAGAATCCTCGTTGCGAAATCGACCTGAACGTCGTCGCCCAGTGATCGAAACTTATTGATATCGGCATGTAGCCTTCTTCATTGTCCCACTTTCACCGCTCATTCAGTCTCGAGCCCGCTTTACCAAACCCGTTGTTCCTCGTAGGATCCTTGGTCACGAGATGACGATATGGGAAGTACGCTGCTACAAATTCGAAGTGCCTTCAAAAGCTTTGGCGACCAGATGCTGCTGGATGATGCCGAGGCGACAATCGTGGACGACACGAAGGTAGGCTTCATCGGTCGAAACGGAGCCGGAAAGTCGACCCTGCTCAGGATCTTGCTTGGGGACGAGCAACTTGACTCTGGCGAGGTCGTACGCAGCAAAAAACTTCGTGTCGGCTACCTTCGACAGCACGATCCTTTCGAGGCGGGTGAATCCGCCCTCGACTTTCTCATGCGGGACAGCAACCAGCCCGACTGGAAATGTGGTGAGATCGCGGCGGAGTTCGAACTGAAGGGTGCCTACCTGAACGGTCCGGTCAAAGAGCTGTCGGGAGGCTGGCAGACACGCGTCAAGCTCGCAGCACTTCTGCTGCACGAGCCCAACCTGCTCGTCTTGGACGAACCAACAAACTTCCTTGATCTCCGAACACAGATTCTCCTGGAACACTTCCTCCGCAGCTTCAAAGAAGCGGCACTCATCGTATCGCACGACCGCGGTTTTCTTCGTGCCACTTGTTCACACACCATGGAGCTCGCGCGTGGCAAGCTGACGATGTACCCCGGCAAGATCGATGGGTTTCTAACAAATAGGGAGGAACGCCGCGAGCACGACCGTCGCGTCAATGCGACCGTCGTCACGAAACAAAAGCAGCTAGAGAAATTCATTGCGAAAAACCGAGCCAACGCCAGCACGGCCAGCCAAGCAAAGTCCAAGGCAAAACAGCTTGAGCGTCTGAAGTTAAACGAGATCGAAGTCGAAGAGCCAACTGTTCATATCCGAGCCCCGATCGTATCGCCTCGAAAGGGCCCCGCTGTACGTTGCGTGGATCTTGCGATTGGCTATCCGGATCACACCGTCGCAACGGAAATCGATCTCGAAATCGAACACGGCGAACGAGCCGCGATCGTCGGAGACAACGGTCAAGGAAAAACCACGCTGCTCAGAACGCTCGTTGATTCGTTGTCCCCTGTTGCTGGAGACGTGCGGTGGGGGCATCACTGCAAGATCGGTACCTACGCCCAGCATGTCTACACCAGCTTGGATGAAAAGAAGACTGTTCTCGAATATCTCGAATACGAATCGTTGCCAGGTACGACCGATCAAGAAATCTTGAAGGTTGCCGGCTCGCTCCTATTCCGTGACGACCATGTCAAAAAGAAGATCAAAGTCCTGTCCGGCGGCGAGCGTGCTCGACTTTGCATGGCAGGTATCCTCTTGGGTGACTACAACATCCTGGTCTTGGACGAACCAGGGAACCACTTGGATGTCGAAACGGTGGAAGCACTTTCCAACGCACTGATCGACTACAAGGGCACGGTTATATTCACCAGTCACGATCGCTATTTCATGCGTCGAATTGCTACCTGCGTCATCGAAGTCCGCGATGCTCGAGTCCGAAACTACAACGGAGACTACGAGGCCTATTTGTACGCGGTCAACAAAGAGATTGATGACGGCGAACGCTCACGCAATGCCAAGCGTGGATCGCAAGCCGGCGGTAAGGCCCCCAAGGCCTCGGGCGGAAAACAGCGCGACGAACGCAAGATACGCAAAGAGGTCAATAACGTTGAAAAGAAGATCGCTCGCCTCGATGACGAGAAAAAAGCACTGAGCAAACAGCTGTTGGAAACGACCGACGCAGACGAGGCATTGCGAATTCACAACGAGGTAGAAGAGCTTTCCAAACAGCTCGAAGCCGCCGAAAACCGATGGATGGAGCTTCAGGAAGAATTGGCCTGACTCCAGCATAGCTAACGCCGACCTTTCGCAACGCGGCGTTGTTTGTTGCTCTCGCCAGGGTTAGGCTGCGTCAATCAAGCGTCTGCTAGACGCGACAACCACTCTCGATTGCGCGGAGTTCAGCGTGCGCGGCGTTTACCTAAATCAGGCGGGTACCAGTTGGCCAAAGCCCAAAGCCGTTACGGAGGCCGTGCGATCCACTTGGGTCAGCGATCCGCTGGACTGGGGAACTGCATTCACAACCGCCCATCAGCAAGTAGCTGACTTCTTCCACATTCCGGACACTCGACAACTTCTGCTGACGCCGGCATGCACCACAGCGTTGCAAATCGGTGTCATGGATCACTTCTGGAATCCCGGTGACCGCGCGCTCACCTCTGGCTTTGAACATCATGCGTTGCATCGTCCACTGGTGAAACTTGTCGACCAAGGTGTCGACGTCGAAGTGCTTCCGCACCTAGACCACGAGCCCATAATCTTGGACGCGTTGGAAAGTGAATTGAAAAAGGGCAAGGTGAAACTTGTAGCGTTGACGGCTGCCAGTAACGTGACCGGCGACCTGCTGCCGCTGCGAGAGATTGTGGAAGTAAGCCACAATTATGAAGCCAAAGTCTTGATCGACGCGGCGCAAATCGCAGGCTGGTGGGATCTGGATCTACCTGCCTTAGGAGCGGATCTGGTTGCATTCGCCGGCCACAAAGGAACGTTGGGGCCATGGGGAATTGGCGGTCTATATCTGGGCTCAAATCTGGAACTTAATAGCCCGGCCGCAGTTTGCGAAATCACTTATGACAAGTCGACTGGCAAGTCCAAGCCGACTCCGAAAGGACCTGGTTGGTGCGACGGAGGTTCGATTGATCGCCCGGCGCTTGTTGGACTGGCGGCCGGTGTACAGTGGCTGCAAGATCCCAGTCGCAAGAACCGTCTAGCATTTGCCAGAACGCTGGCTCAGCAAATCTACACGGCGATGAGCGACCTGCCAAACGTCACACTTTATGGCGATGAAGACATGAACTACCGAATGCCAACGGTCGCTCTCAACATCAAAGGACGCGATTCAGTTCTGGTTTCTCAAGAGATGCACAGTCGCGGAATCGTGGTCTCCGGCGGTATGCAATGCGCACCGCTCACACACAAGACGTTGCAGACTGCACCAGAAGGCGTTGTGCGTCTAAGTGTCGGGCCGTCGAACACCCAGGACGATATCGAACAGGCCATCTCCGCATTGACCGCGATTGCAATGCAGAGCTAGATACGCTTAGATTCGAGCAACGGGTTAGATCCGCCGTCTATGCGGCTTTGTGAATCTTCGGCAAGGCTTTTGGCTGGCCGAAACGCGTCGGTTCGAATTCAGGCACAATCTTACACAGCTCCGTGACGATATCCTCGTTCGAGCGGCTCGTTGCCAAATGCAGCCGCTGCAAAGACGAACTGATCTCCGCCAAGGACGTCGTTTGACATTTTGCTACGACGATCTTTGGGTGCGATGTGGCCACGTGCTCTTCGCCGTGAATGTGTAGCTCTTCGAAGAGCTTCTCGCCGGGACGCACTCCGCTGAACTGAATCTCGATGTCTTCACCTTCACGGAGTCCCGACAATCGAACCATATCGCGAGCCAGATCGACGATCTTCACGGGCTCGCCCATGTCCAGCACAAAGATCTCGCCGCCCTTCCCCATCGCACCGGCCTGAATCACCAGTTGCGATGCTTCCGGAATCATCATGAAGTACCGTTGCATGTCGGGGTGCGTGACCGTGACGGGACCACCATCCTCGATCTGTTTTGCGAAGATCGGCACAACGCTGCCGTTCGACCCCAAGACATTGCCGAAACGAACGGTGACGAAGCGACACGTAGATTCGCTGGACAAGGCTTGCACGTAGATTTCCGCAACGCGTTTCGAACATCCCATCACACTCGTTGGGTTCACCGCCTTGTCCGTCGAAATCATCACGAAGCTTTCAACGCCATGCTTGTCCGCCAGATCGGCCAAGTTTTTGGTGGCAACCGGAATGTTCTTTATCGCTTCGCTGCAGTTCTCTTCCATCAACGGCACGTGCTTGTATGCCGCCGCGTGAAAAATCACATTGGGCTGATG
>CAYQMZ010000226.1:0-10169 GCA_964418725.1 uncultured Pirellulaceae bacterium | reverse complement strand
TACTAAGCACGCGATAATCTGATGAAGCAATCACAGTATCGACGATCTGGCCTCACACTGACGGAACTCTTAGTCGTCATTGCCATCATCGTCATCGTTACAGCGGTGCTGGCCCCTGTGCTGACGTCATCGTTCGAAGGCCGCGAAGTTCGCGAAGCAGCGCGACAAATCAACGCGTACCTTCAACAAGCGCAAGCGCGAGCCAAAGAACTGAATCGCCCTGTCGGCGTGATGATTCGGCGAACGCCTGCACTTCCTGGTCAGCCACTGGATCGTGAACAAGATCTCGATTTTGGATTTCAATTGTCGTTGGCAGAAGTGCCTCCGCCGTATACAGGCTTCACGCCATCGGCCCGCGCCTTTGTACAGGTCTTGGATACAACGGGGATGCCGACAGGTACGGTTCGCATCTTTCAAGACCCGGCGTTCTTTCCAACGGGATCCACCCGAGGAATGGTCGCGGTCAATGACTTCATCCGCTTCAACTACCGCGGTCCTAAGTACCGCATACTTCAGTTGGATCCGAACTCCAGCTCGATCCGAATCGACTTAGCCGAAGCAGAGACCAAGCTGTTTGCTCCCGCGACGAAACGAGGCACGCTGAAGTTTTCAGCTCCTCTAAAGTGCGAAGTATTTCGTCGACCAAAGGCTATCAGCTCTACTCCGTTGGAGTTACCAACGGGTGCCGGGATCGTATTAAGTCTTTCCGGTGCCGGAGTGTCGACACCCAATGCAGCTAACCTTGATGGCGAAGAGTCATCGATTGCTACGCCTCTGCCTTCTCGACAGAAATACATTGGACTTACGGAGTTCCAACGACCCCAACGCGACATCCCACCGCGGTACTTGGATCAAATACAAAACCAACCGCTCACCATCTTGTTCAGTCCAACGGGCGAGGTCGAATGGGTGTACCGCGTCCTGGCAACTAAGGGAACAGAATCACTTCCGTTTTGGTCAAGATTTCCGCCCAAGCGGCCACAGGACAAGTTGTACTTGTTCGTTGGCAAGCAAGGCGTAACACGGTGGCAGAACTTAGACGATGGTACCAACCTTTGGATCACCATCGATCCACAAACCGGGCTAGTCACTACAGCACCGAACTCCATTCCACTGGACTCGGTTGCGCAACGATCCACTTTGGCTGATCGGCTTCGGGGCGTTGCCGAATCTCGCCAACTTGCGGCCACCGGCCAGAGCATGGGAGGGCTGTAATGATGACGGGTTTGAAGCCACACACTCGAAAACCGCGCGTCGGCATCACCTTGATGGAGGTCCTGATCTCCATCGGTGTGATCGCCCTTGGGATATTTGGCGTCGCGACGCTGATTCCAGTTGCTCAATTCAAAGTTGCTGAAGGCACATCGCGCGACCGTGTTGCGTCGTTGGGCCCCAGTGCGGCTGCGAAGTTTCGCATTCAGGGCATGAATGACCCGAACGATTGGGTGTTCGCTTTGCAGGGCGAATACCTCACACGGAATTCCGTGCAACGCGAGCAAAGAGACTTTCTGGACCGCAAGGCCTACTGCATTGATCCTCTGTGGTTGATGGAAGGTGGTTACCGAACGGTAACGGCAGGCCAACCGCAATTGCAATTGAACATTTTTCCCGCCAGCGCAGCGAGTTCTCAGAATCCACAGCTACTTGGGATGCACCGTGTTGGACTGCGCAGTCTCAAGCGACCGGACAACAATCGTCAGATCGAAGCAGCCCTCGCGCGGAAAGTGTTCTTCTTGGCAGACGAGTTAGTTTTCGATCGACCTGACGACCAAAGCCAGGCGCCACGCCGACAATTCTTCAAGGATGCATCCGGACATCCGACAGCCTCGGTCACCAATGCATCCTTGTCGTGGTTCGCAACCGTTTGTCCAGCAGGCTACAGCTCCGACGAATACATCTTGTCGATCGTTGTCGTCAAGAATCGCCTGCCACTACTTTCGCTGACCGAAGACACTGTGTTCGCAATTGCTGCTGGGGAAGAAAAAGTTGTCAGTGCTAAACCTGTGTTTGCGGGAGAAGTCTTACTGAGTCCTCTTTTTCCGCCGACGGCTCAAGACGAGCTGAAAGTCAGTGATTTGAATACGGGCGACTGGATTCTGCTTAGTAAGTTGGCCGCGCCGGCAGGAACGCCTGGTCGAGATGGAGTCAAACGCACATACCGTTGGACGCAAATCATTGGTGCGTCGGACGAAGACGACGGCGTTCGATCCTTTACGGTTTCGAACGACGACTTTCTTAAACCTGGCGAGATGGACGGAACGGCAATTCTGGTGCGTGGTGTGACGGCCGTTTACGAACGCACGATCCGCTTAGAAAAAATGACCAGCCACTTGCAAAACTAGTTGCAATGGCAAGAGGCGAGTGGGCACTCGTCGCAAGACACATTCCGCCGCAAGGCGATCGAACTTGAGTGCGAAGTGGGCAAAAGCACTCAAACAAAGTTTCGGAGATAACGATGGCTAGACAAAACTACAGACGACCGAAGTCACGTCGCGGTGTGCTTCTGCTGATCGTACTTAGCCTACTGGTCTTGTTCATGTTGGTGGGGCTCTCGTTTGTCGTCTCCGCCACGCAGTTCAACTCACTTTCCAAGAGTTCTGCGAAGGCCAACGAACAAGGGATGCCAGGCACCAAATTGGCCGATTCGGTCATGTACCAATTGGTTCGTGGTACCAGCAACCCATATTCGTCGATCCGAGGTCATAGCCTGCTGGAAGACATGTATGGTCGCGACCATTTGATTGGGCGATCGATCGATAACCGGGTCTATGATTTCCAAGGCACCAGCGGCAATCAGATCCATCAAATCAACATCACACCTAGCAGTGCTGCATTCGTTGAATCTCAAACGTCACAACCGGCTCAGATCCGAGACGACTACT
Organism: uncultured Pirellulaceae bacterium; assembly: GCA_964418725.1. Classification (GTDB taxonomy): domain Bacteria; phylum Planctomycetota; class Planctomycetia; order Pirellulales; family Pirellulaceae; genus CAYNJG01. Next base: position 7,287 of record CAYQMZ010000226.1, on the reverse strand, counting down.
ACGGCGGTTGCGTTCTCACTTACCTGAACGGCAACGCCGCCGGGATGAGCACCCGGATCATAGACTACAAGCCTAGCGTTGGCCGTATTTTGGTGAAGGGAATCGTGCTCAACGATCTACGGCAAGTGCCGTTTGTCCGCAACGACGACAGCGGACAGCGCCAACCGCTTCGTTTCATCATCAACGGACGCCCGTTTTCGGGAACGGGTGCCGGCTTCAATCCAGTAACCGGCATGTTGGATAACGCAGTCCAAGGTGTATCGCTCGCATACATGCCAAGCGCTGCATTCCGTCGCGTTACCTTCGGCGAGTCCGATTCGACGCCCACCAGTTCGTATGGAATCGGTGGATTGGATGAAAGCTGGGATGCAGTCGACTATCAAAACATGGCATTGGCCAAGGCTTCTTCGCCTCAGACCTTGAACTTCGCACTCGATGCGACGCCCGGCAACGTCGATCAGCAACGTCTGATGCGTTTGCTGCAGAATACTGGTGGATCGATTCCTTCATTCCATCGCCCGTTCTTGGCAGCATTCCTACAGGGCAACAGTTCCAATCCCAAGAACCCCGCTACGATTGCGGCTCGCGCCGCGTCGTCCCGAATCGATCCGTTGGATCACCCCAGCTTCACCGGCAGCAACAGCCAGTTCTATGGCGATGTCATGAATCTATCGGGCGAGGATGGTCAGTCGGACCAATGGCCTGATGGTTGGACGACAGGTCCATGGGACGTAGACAACACTGGTGATGGAGTCGCCGATAGCATTTGGATTGATGCTGGGCTGGCACCAGTCTCTGGCCCAGACGGTCGCTTGTACAAGCCACTCGCTGCGATCCACGTTCTAGACATGGACGGCCGTATCTCGATCAACGCGACCGATAGTTTGGAACATCGTAAGGCAATGGAACTAAATGGGCTGACGACTCGAGCCAGCCTGTATCCGACCAACGTCTCGCTGACCATGACGATCAATGATCGTGCTGCATGGGGCGCTGGCTTTGGACCTGCGGACATTAGCGTGCGAAATGCGCACGGAAACCTGCTTCGCAATCGCTACGCAGGAAAACAACGGCGGTTAGACAACGGAAACCTGGCAGAACAATTCGTCGCTGGTGCCACACCCGCGACGACTAAGCCATGGGCTGAACTGAGTGCGCCGGGAGTGGGCGTTCCACAACCTGGAACCAACGTTCCCGTCACGGATGCTGACGATGACAACAACTTGCAGTTCACACATCAGCGTCGAGCCACGCCTCGAATTCCAGTCAGCTATCGGTTCAACCCCGCAGGTCAAGTTCCACCGGCAGATGAGTGGCATCACACGGTGGGCTACACAATCCCCGGTCAGCCACAAAAATACGGTACCGGTTACGGTTCGCCCAGCGACCTGCAGGTGCGATCCATTCCCTACCTAGACCCATTGGGGAATACGGTTTGGATTGGACCAAACGTTGGCAACTATGACGACCTGGACGATCCATACGAAATCAACCTGCTGGCGGACAACCCTCATGACAGTCCCTATACCGCCACAGACTTGGACGCCATCAACAACCGATTTGACGCAGAGTTTTATGCTGAAAGTCGTGTTCGCATGTCGCTTCCGTCAGGCGACGTGACGGGGAATATTCACGAGTTCACAACTCACTCATACAGCGTTCCCTCGTTGCCAGTGATTTCACCTGGCCGGTTCCGCGTTTTTGATGGGCAAATCAACTCTGTCAATCGAAACGGAAACGGAGTCACCAATAGCCTGCGTGATATGTTCGCGGCAAAGATCCAACGTCTTTCAACCTACAACTTTGAACAGGCCTATCAACGAGCGACTCGTATCATGGCCCCCGAATTCGCTCGGGGCGAAAAGCTAGACATCAACAAGATCCTGGCTCCCAATGAAGGCGTATTAGCTGCTGCACACTACGTATCCGATCCGGCCGGCGTTACGGCACGTCAGCACTCGCTGACCAAACGCAAGGAGCTGTTTGCTCGGCATCTGTTCAACCTGATGATGTTGCTGGCAGAAGACGATGTCTTTTTGCCGGCAGTGGATACAACGCCAACAGCAGGAGACGTGCAGCGTCTAGGATCACGTACGCTTGCCAAAGAGTTGCAAATTCGACGAATTGCTCAGTGGGCGGTCAACGTCGTTGACTTTGGCGATGCCGACTCCGTCATGACGCAATTCCGCTATGACGCCAATCCTTTCAATGCTTACGATCCCTTCGACGCCAACGGCAACGTCATCACTACGGCGCCGGGGTCACCAGAAGAAGACCAACTGCGTCTTCAAGACCTACGCACAGTTTGGGGCATGGAGCATCCAGAACTAGCTCTAACTGAGACGTTGGCGTTCCACGATCGCCGCGCAGAAGACTCGGACGAAGATCCCTCTGGCAAGACAACCACCAGTCCCGACAATCCGGACCCTCACTTCGATTCGATCGAAGCACCGGAAGGATCAGCATTCTTCGAACTGTACTGCACTCGTTCACCACAACCGACATTGGGCGGTGGGCTGCAGCAAGTAACTAGTCGCGGACCAGAAGACCTTTGGTCAACGCCGACTGGAAACTTTCCACAGGAGCTGAACTTAGCAAAAATCGTTGGGGCGGCAGCGGGACTTCCTGCGAAGCCCGTTTGGCGTCTGGCAATTAGTGAAATCACCGAGGGCAGCGAACAAAACAGCCCGCTGTTTGCTTTGCAAAACAAGTCCGACTCGTCAACGTTCGAACCATTGACGCAAGAGAATCTCAGCCAGCAAGTAACGCTTGATCCGCAAAAGTTCCAAGATCCACTGCAACTGGCGGATCCCATGAACAACTTGCGTCTGCGACGATTCGTTTGGTTCGTTCCACCACAAACGCCGTTGCCACCTGCCGGCCCGGAAGAGAACGACAACAACACGTACTTCAACCAGCTTCCGAATGCCGCAGTCAGACCCGGTCAATACATTGTGATTGGTCCCGACGACGACTTTGCAACTGGAACCCCCGTCGGGCTGAAGAGAAGTGACAAGACTGAATCGGACCAGAAAATCGCTTTCCGGTTCCAAACAGGTATCTCGCATCATCGTGCCGATGGCGCACCGATTCGCCCTGACCGAATTCCGGCGTTGCATATTCGGACGAGCACTGCCAATGGTGAAAGGCTAAGTGTTTCGGAGCCGCTGGACGGTTACGATGCAAGCGACCTGCCATCAGATATCCCGCTGGACAACATTCCTGGTACAGATTCAGACAATGCGGAACAAAGTCCGTTGTTTGAAGACCCTGAAGCCCCAGAAGGCGTGTTGGCCACCGGTGCAAAGCCGAACTTCCGATCCGTCTTCTTGCAGCGATTGGCGAATCCGAACCTTCCATGGGATCCGCGAGCCTACATTGACGACTTGTCGCAACCAGGCGAGCAATTGATCGACAATCCAGGTTACAACCCGTATCGCACGTTGGACTGGATGCCGATTGATCTTCATGTCTTCAACAGTCTGGAAAACCCAGGTAACGATCCGGCTGAAGACGACGCTGACCCGAACAACTGGAACTTCGCATCCCGCGAGAAAAACGGAATTCGGGATCTAACGCAGTTCCCACTGAACGGTGGACCACCGGTTGAGCCAGGGGCATTCAACATCTGGTCTGCCTGGACGAACGTCTGCCCGCGTGCTCCTGCCGACGGCCAGTACAATACCGCTGATCCGGCCGGAACAACTCAGTACTCGCGAGGCGCCAATACCAATGTGGCTCACTCGTTGGGCTGGCTGAATCGTTCCTTCGATACGATCGGTGCCATGGACGGACTTGGGCACTTCAGGCCGATTGGCTTGGGAACGGACTACGCCGAAGCGCCCATTCCAGTTCTGGATCCGACATATGCTTCGGTCGCCTTCCAGTATCGGGACATTGCCAACGCAACGCTGCGGGATGAGCGGTCACAAGCTGCCATCGCCGCGTTCCGCACAACATTCCCGTCGCTAGTATGGCACAACCGTCCCTACGCGAATCCGTACGAAATGTTGCTGGTACCAGCGACTTCAAACTCACGTTTGGGTGTCGAGTATACGGTGTCTCAGTCAACGTCGCCTTTCATGGCACCAGACGAAGAAATCGAACACCGCGGTGGCTTTGGACATTTGCTGAACTTCTTCCACAGTTCCTTTGGAACCGTCGGCGAGTCCAACGCGGCAAGCTCGAACCTAGCTGCAAACTACTTCCGCATTTTCGATTTCGTGCATGTGCCCTCGCGGTTTAAGGGAACAAAAACGTACCTGAACCAAGCAGCACTTGGAGCCGGTAACCCGTATCGCAAAGATCCGTCGAACTACATCGACATGGTGACCAGCGAGAAGCCATACGTCGATCCTGCCCTGTCCGCGTTAGGACAACTCTCGTGGGCCAGTTCGTCGATTTCCGAGTTCCGTGAACCCGGCAAAGTGAATATCAACACCGCGCCTTGGCGAATCTGGCCGGACCTCGGTTTCGACAGTGCGTTGAAGAGCCCAAACAATAGGCGGTTCGCGGAATTTGAACTAACCATGGCCGGTTACGACTACCCACGAATTCAACTTCCCGGTTCATTGGAAGACGTGTCTGGACGCTACCCCAATGGTTTGCATCCGGCCGAGTACCCGAACCCACTACGCAATGGAACCTCTGCTGATCTGATGCCACCGGGCGCTGGTTCTCAGTGGCTGGCCGTCGATGGCACGATGCTACGATCTGCGGCTCCGCGAGTGACGGGGACACAGCAACCTGCCTTGGGCAGTTATGCCTTGCAGGCATCCGGAACCGATGACGAACAGCCACTGGTCTTCGCAATGCAGAATCGCAAGACCAATCCATACTTCCGCTACAAAGACCTTATGAAGCTAGGGAACTCACTCACCTCGCAATCCAACGTGTATGCGATCTGGGTGACAATCGGCTACTTCGAAATCGAGCCCAACTTCCCGAAACTGGCAAACGGCTCGGACGATACCAGCCAACCATACTATGTAGATCCACGGCACCCTGACGGTTATCGATACGGTGTGGAACTTGGCAGTGACCTGGGGCAGGTGACTCGCCATCGTTCGTTCTACATCGTGGATCGATCTGTTCCTGTCGCTTTCGAACCGGGCGTCAATCACAACGTCGACAGAGCCATCCTTGTTCGGCGGCACTTTGAATAGCAACGCTTAACTTGCAAACAGTCAGTATCCAGAAGAAGGCCAGCTTCGCACACTGAAAACACGGCCGCCTTGGCGGCCACCGCTTCGGCGGTTCCTAACTGAGAGTCGATGCCATGGTAAACCAACCAACCCAAACTTCCGTCAAGCGATCGAACCAGCAGCGATCAACCGCTTCGCGTCGTCGTCGTGGTCTGACGCTTGTCGAAATGATGGTCAGTGTTGCACTGACACTGATGGTGGTGTTCGCGCTGGTACGTGTATTCGAAATGCTTGGCAGCAACGTCACGGACGGCCGAGCCACGATCGAAATGTCGGGCAATCTGCGCACCGCCGCCGACCTACTGCGCCAGGACCTGGAGGGGCTGACCGTCCGCGTTGCACCGCCTCAATCACCATCGCAAAACGCTGGCTACTTCGAGATCATGGACGGTCCCGTGACGGACAAGAAGCACGTAGCGATTGATACCAGTGGCGCCGCACACGTGATCGACCTATCCGATCCATCGGTTGTCACTAACGCGGAAGGCTTCATTGAGGCACCAACGGGAACAGGTATTCCATTCGACACCACCGTTGGTGACATCGACGACATTCTGGCTTTCACCTCCCGCCGCACGCAGGAACCGTTTACTGGGATAATCTCAGACCCTCGCATTAGTGCCAACGCTGGGTTCGGAGGCAGTCCACCAACTCTGTCCGCTCCTCCAGTGATTCAACTACCCGGTTCAGCTCCGACGCTGATGCTCGAATCCCATGAGGCTGAGATTGTTTGGTGGGTTGGAACCGTCAATAACACCGCTCTGTCCAACAGCAACATTGGCGTGCAAATCACCAATGGCGCCGGCGGCCTTCCTCAGCTGTACCCCAACGGCACACAAGTCAGAGCTTTGCGCCGACGAGTCTTGCTGATCCGGCCCGACTTGGACATGACGCACATTGTCTTTCGTCGCATGACCGAAGTCGCACAGTTTTTAAACACGAACGACATTTCCGTACGTGTGCTGCGTTTGGCTGACAATACCTTTCGCATTATCCCCAACTCGTTGGCTGATCTGACGGACCGACAAAACCGAGCGTACCGAACACCAATTTCGAACGTTCCAGTCCCGCCAACGGCTGCGGAGCTGAACTACGTGTACCCGTTGATCACCAACTCGCTACAGCCCGCCGTCAGTCCGCTGGCGACTAGCTCGGAAATGCAAGCACTTACGACCGATCCGACACAGGATTTGCTTCGTCTGAACGGGATGATGAAGGATCTGTCGATGAACAATGGATCGATGACGTTCTTGATGCTGCGTAAGGGCAAAGATGTCGTGCTCAGTGACGTTTTCGCTTTCGACGTTCAGGTCTGGGATCCGCGGGCAATTGTGAGGGTCGGAGTTGACGGCACCGCAATTACACCGAGTGATCCAGGTTATCTTTCACCAGCGGCGGTTGATGGAACTCGTGGTGCCTATGTCGACTTGGCATTTGCTCAAAAGATGCTGATTCCTGAAGCACAACGTGCGACTCTTGGGTTATTCGCAGATCTTGGCCGCCCCGTTTCACCAAGTCCGATCTTTCCGAATCGAGCCAACTACTGCACGTGGAGCACCAGTTACGAGTACGACGGCCTGGACAACAACGGCAATGGCCTGGCCGACGAGGGCCGCGACGGTATCGACAACAATGGCGTCGGTGGCGTCGATGACCCACGAGAAGCTGAAACCTTGCCGCCTTATTCGCACGACCTTCGTGGTATTAAGGTCTCCTTGCGAATCATGGACTCCGCGACTCGCCAAGTTCGCCAAACCGATGTCATTCACGACTTTATCCGTGAATAGACGAGTCTGACTTAGTCTTGGTTTCGTAGGCCGGATCGAGGACGCAGCACATGGTGCAGCTTCGCATCCGCATTCAGTACTGCTGCGAATACCAGTCGCAGATCGAGTGATTCGCCTTGTCTTTACCCACAAGTTCGAACTTGCACTCGACACTTCACCCTCCCGCGGGAACATCATTCCATTGAAATACGTGTGTTCGTGGGAGGGTCGCTGGTGAGCACCAGCGAACTAGTGGGGAGGGTAGTAAAACTAACTCGTTGTTCGCCCTCCCCGACACACTCGCTAAAGCTCGGTGC
>CAYQMZ010000225.1:0-10173 GCA_964418725.1 uncultured Pirellulaceae bacterium | reverse complement strand
ATCCAACTGACCCCGCGAGCCAACACTAGGCCGCTGATGCCACCAAGCAGTCCCACTGCTGCAGCTTCGACCAAGAACATCCAACGAATGTCGTTCTGCGAAGCGCCGATCGCTTTGTAAATTCCAATCTCTTGGTAGCGTTCCATCACCGTCATTGTCAGCGTGTTGAGAATCCCAAGCCCCGCCACGATCAAGGCGACTGTACCCACCGCCGTCAGTAGGATCTCCATAAATACAAAGAACTCTTTCATCTCCTTCATGCGATCGATCACGGACAATGTGTTGAACTTCATCTCACGCAGTGTCGACTCAATTCGCATTACGTCTGACGGCGATTCCGCGCGAACGATTACTCGGCCGTAGCCTTTCATTTCCGATCCGCGAGCCCTCAACTGCCTCAGCCCAAACTCCATCCAAGACGCCGGCATGCCACGCATCAACTCCTGAGGTAACAATACAGAACCCTGTGTGAAACTGGTCGCGAAGCTGGGTGGCTTGTAGACGCCAACGATTCGAAGCGCAAGCTGACGCTCCTCTCGTTCGAACGAATCATCTGCCTGCGCCACCAAACCGCCGGCAACCAGTAGTGCATCTTGGCCAATCGCCGATTCGGCAGAATCGAACCCCAGTCGAGGAACGAGATCCTCGCTGACAATCACTTCCTTCGTATCGTTCAGCGAAAAGAAGCGACCAGCCACGAGAAAATCTTCAGAGAACGCGATGATTCCAGCTTCTCGCGGAATCCCAAACACGTTGCTCTTGAGTGCTTTGGTGCCATCGTGGCGACTCAGTTGCGCTTGCGAAAGTCGCAGGTCAGGAATCGCATAGGCCACACCCTCGATCGCCTCAATTTCTGCAATCGTCTCGTCGGTTAGTTGCGGAGAACTCGAGTTTTGATTGACCTCGATATTATTCAACAGCCCGAGTGATCGAATGGGCGTTTCAACTTGATCTCGCAGCCCGAGGATAAATCCAACCATCGAGACCAGCGCGCCGCTGGCAATTGCAATTCCAGCAACCGTCAGTAACGTGCGTAGTCGGGAACGCCATGCATTTTCCATGGCGTACCTGGCGAGTTCCCAAAGCCTCATGTGGCGTCACTTTGCTCCCAGAGTACCACGCAGCTAACAACGTCGACGTTGCCCTTAGATGTTCTACCACTCAAACAGAATGGAAGAACCACGCTAGTTCACGAATCGGCCATCTTGCATGCGAATGATGCGATCGCAATAGGTTTCGGCCAGCGATTCGTCGTGAGTAACCATGACAATCGTGGTGCCATCTGCCTTGCGAATCTCGTTGACCAAGTCCATCAGTGACTTTGCCGTTGCTCGATCTAAGTTACCAGTGGGCTCATCCGCGAGAAGTAGTCGTGGCTGGCTGACGATGGCTCTGGCAACCGTGATGCGTTGCTGCTCGCCACCGCTGAGTTGTCCAGGTTTATGACCGCTACGATGTGTCATGCCAACTCGCTCGATTGCCTCATCGGCTAACCTGCTGCGTTCGGATCCATAGATCCCCTGCAACGTCAAAGCGAGCCTCACGTTTTCCACCGCTGTAAGGTTCGGGACCAAATAGAAAGACTGGAAGACAAAACCAATCTTCTTGCGACGATAGAGTGCCATCTCCTTTTTCGACATCCCACACAACGAATGGCCATCAACGGCCACGTCGCCTTCGTCCGGCGAGTCCAAGCCACCGATCAGGTGCAGTAACGTCGACTTACCAGATCCGCTCACGCCGACAATTCCTAGAAACTGTCCGTCGGCAACATCCAGATCCACGCCTCGCAATGCGAGCACATCCGAACCACCGACTTTGTAGGTGCGACGTAGACCACGAACCGCAACCACCGGTGTCGGCGGCGGAGCAGGTCGGGACGACACGCTATCCTGCGAAGTCATATCTGCAACACAGTTGGTTGATTTCATCCTGGCCATTCGAAGAACGCTCTCGAATCTTGGCTCAAAACTTGGGATGCTTCTCGAAAGCAAGTGCTTTGGAGAACTTGAGGTGCGGTAGGAATCACGCGACTTAGCCGTGTCCGTTTGGCTTCAAGGCCAGCTTGATGCTAACCGAAGTCCAGACGTGCATGCACAAGATTCCTGTGGGGAACTCACCTTAAAGAAGGCGACCGCAAGGCAGCATGTACTCATCGGCTTACCAAATTCACCGCGAGGACGAGGCACGCAGTTAGAAGGGCAAATCCCGCCAATCTGCCGCTTTAATACCCGAGATTCTCAGACCGGCGGCGAAAGTCATGGCAAAGCGGCCAACTGCCTGCCGAAGGGCACGGGACGCCGTAGCCGAGTGATCTAGCCTGGGAGGCCACATCAGCTAGAATCGCGGAATTCTACTTCATTCCTGTATTACACGCGGACCAGTTCATGAGCGACAACGCCTCGAACGAGCCGGACGGCGCAACGTCAGATTCAAGCCAATCGCAAGACGAGTGGTACGCTCCGATTCCAGTTCAGCTGAAGAATCCGTGGCTGGCTGCGTTGTACGCGTGGCTGTGGCCAGGCGCCGGACATCTGTACCAAGGACGAACGGCCAAAGGCATTTTGTTCATGGTCTGCGTGCTGTCGACGTACTTCTTTGGATTCACGCTCGGAGGCGGTCGCGTTGTTTACGCCTCGTTTGGCGAAATCCGCGACGGCGAGAAATCTGAATTTCGCTATGCCTATCTCTGCCAACTAGGAGTTGGAACACCAGCATTGCCGGCCTTGATCCAAAACAAGATGGGCCCCGTCGGAGGCATGCAGTACATGATGCCGCCCGACCCGCCGAACAGCGGAGGCGAAACGCTGGCGTCGTGGCACGATGAACTGAAAGGCTTCTTTGAAATCGCGACGCTCTACACGATGGTTGCTGGGCTGCTAAACATGCTGGCGATCTACGATGCGTTCGCCGGCCCGGTCTTCCCACAACCGGAGGAGAAAAAGAAACGCGGTCCACCCGAAGAGGCGGCGGAATCAGGGGCCTCCGGATCGCAAACGGCATAGCCTTCCACTTCATTCGTGAAGCACGTCAGCAAGCCCCGTTGCTCGCCAACGAATACCGATTTTCAAGATCCAGAAGTAAGTCATAACCGGCGAGGAATTGACACGTGTTTGAACCAGCCAACCTGCTTCATCTGATGACCGGCAATCCACTGTTCGGTGCCAGCCGACTTTGGTATTCGCTGCCACTGATCATCACGATCAGCTTGGTCTATGGCGCGACACGGGATGAACGGATGCCGCAGATCCTGGAACACTCGGTGCGTTTCGCTCTGCAGACGATTGGGTTCTTGGCTTTAGTCATCGCCGTTGTTGCCATCTTGTTGAGCTGGCTCGTTTAGGACCATCCATTCGTCCGTTTCTGGCGATTGATTGTGAGTTCAACCATGCACTGGTTAGCAGCACCGCTTGGATATTCGCCTCTATTGGCGCACTCACGCATGTGGTACTGCTTGCCATTGATCGTTTCCATTTGTTTAGTCTACGGCGCAACCCGGCACGAACTGATGCCACAGATTTTGGATCACTCCGTTCGCTTTTGCATTTGGATGATCACGTTTATGTTCACGATCTTCGCGATTACATTTCTTCTGTCTTGGCTCGTCTAAGATGCCTGCATTCACTCATCATATCTTTGTCTGTGGCAACCAACGCAGTTGCGATCATCCTCGAGGTTGCTGTGACCCTGACGGCAACAACGAACTGCGGAACGCATTGAAGGCAGCCGCCAAAGAGAAGGGACTTGGGCCACTGGTTCGCGTAAATTCGGCTGGCTGTCTCGAGCAGTGCGAACTGGGTCCTGCACTGGTAATTTATCCGCAGGCGATCTGGTACGGAAATGTGAAGAAAACCGATGTCCCACGCATCGTCGACTCGCTGATCTCTGGGGAGACCTTGGAAGATCTTCGCATTCCTGATGAAATGCTAAACACGAAGGGCAAAGGCCCTGGTTAGGTCTTGCTGCGTGATCGCGATCGGGCAAGCGTCCATCGCCACTGTTTCGATTGGCCAATTAACGACACAGCCCACTTCGCAGTTCCCATTGATTTCACCGAGTTGTTGAAGCATGCGTGTCGTCGTTTTGGGAGCCGGAACCGTCGGGACTTGGATTGCCGATCTGTTGTGTCGCAATCGACATAGCGTCACCGTCGTAGACACGGATCCGGTCAACACCAAGCGAATCAATACGGAGCTGGACGTTCGCGTGGTCACGGGATCTGCCAGCGCATCCAGCGTGCTGTTTCAAGCTGATGTGATCGGTGCCGACTTATGTCTTGCGGTGACCGGTAGCGACGAGATCAATATCGTTGCTGCCAGTATGGCTAAGGCACTTGGTGCCCGGCGCGTCGTCGCGCGAGTCTATGGTCGTGTCTTTCGTGACCTAAGTACCTTCGACTACCAACAGCACTTCAATATCGATCGCCTGTTAAGCCTCGAGCATCTCTCGGCACTCAAACTGGCACAAGGAATCCGAAGCCCTGGCTCACTGGCAGTCGAGACCTTGGCCGGCGGCAGGCTGGAAGTCCAAGAGATCGTGGTTGATCGCAAATCTCCGCTGTGTGGCAAGCGCGTGCGCAACCTAAAACTGACCAAAGGAATTCGGATCGGCTCACTTTCGCGTGGCTCGGAGATGTGGATTGCAGGAGCCGAAGACGAGTTACTTCCTGATGATGTGATCACGCTGATTGGTCGCCGAGGTGACGTCGATGACTTTCAAGATCGCTTCCATGCTCGTTCGGCCGGGCAATCACGAATCGTGATCGTTGGCGGAGGTGAAACAGGTTTTCATTTGGCCGAGTGTTTAAAAGGTCGGCGTTTTCGTGTGATGGTGATCGAGCAGAACCGAGAGCGTTGCGAATACTTGGCGAAGAACCTGCCACACGCAACCGTCGTCGAGGCGGATTCAAGAAGGCGTTCCGTCTTGGAAGAAGAACGCGTCGGGGGCGCCGACGTATTCGCGGCTTGCTTGGGCGACGACGAAAACAACATCATGGCGTGCGTGGAAGCGAAAGAGTTGGGCGCAAAGTGCATGATGGCTGTGGTAACGCGACCAGACTACGCTGGCGTTGTCGAGAAGCTGGGCATTGATGTCACCGTGAGTCCGCGCGAGGTGATGGCTCGGCAGATTCTCTCTTTCCTCAACGATGGCCCTATCTTATCTAAGACGTCGACAGCCGGCGGACGCGTCGGAATCTACGAGATCGAAGTAACGGCGGATGCGCCCATAACGCAAAACGATCTTGCCAATACCGAGCTTCCTCCGAAATGCTTGATTGCAGCTATCATGAATCGCGATCAAGTCCGTGTGCCGGGTGCAGACGATCGACTGGCGACCGGAGATACAGCAATCGCACTTGTCGACGACGTTTCGGTTGATGCGATGTTTGGCCTGTTTGGCGTCAAACGTTAGATTGCATCCGTCAATTTCGAATTGAGTGCTGAAACATGGACTACCGCGTCGTTTGCAAACATCTCGGTATCATTGCGATGCTGATCGCGGTCACGATGCTGTTCAGCTTACCTTGGGCCTATCCTTCCTGGGGTACGCGCGGAGCCTTCGAGTCCGCGGGCACAGCTTCGCAAGTTGCGGCGCCCAAGTTTGAGACCGGTGGTTTCGCGGCGCTTTGCCAGAGCATCATGATCAGTTCCGCGACTGGATTGTTGCTTTACGGAATTGGCGGTCGCTCGAAGGGCAAGCTATTTCATAAAGAAGCCATGGCGGTCGTCGGATTCGCCTGGATCTTGGCGACCGTCTTGGGGGCGTTGCCCTTCTATCTGAGCGGTACATTTCGCGGCCCGCCGATTCGCGTGTCTACGAATGACGACGTGTTTCTTTACAACGCCGATTGGCTCGTCACGTCGCACTGGAAACGTGTCTCACTTGAAGAACATCCCGACCGACTCGAATGCCTCCGACTGTTAGTTGACGCCGGAGCTTCGGGCATCGCGACCTCAGATCTGACTTCACAGCAGCTTGAGACGTTACGGTCGCTCGCCGAGGATAACTCATTCAGAAGCGTCATTTCTGTTCCCGCCCAATCCGTAACGGAATCGAACGAGTCCGATCAGGAGTCCGCAGCCGACAACAACGAACAGCGAGTCTACCTGCGTTGGGTTCGCATGAGTTTCATCGACTCGATGTTCGAATCGCAATCTGGATTTAGCACGACTGGGGCAACGGTGATTTCTGATCTTGAGAACCCGAACCTAGTCCCCCACTGCATATTGTTCTGGAGAAGCAGTACACACTTTCTGGGCGGACTAGGCATCATCGTCCTGTTTGTCGCGATTGCTGGACAAGGCTCAGCGGGCAAAGCATTGATGCGTAACGAAGTACCCGGACCATCACAGGAGAACTCCGAAGCAAGAATACAAAACACCGCACAGGTCTTCGCCTTCATTTACTGTGCGTTAACCGCTGTACTCGCGGCGCTACTATGGCTTTGTGGCCTATCTTGGTTCGACGCACTGTGTCACGCATTCGGGACGTTGGCGACCGGCGGATTCTCAACCTACAACGCCAGCCTTGGTCACTTCGACAGCCCGCTGATCGACGGTCTGGTCATCGTCTTCATGGTCCTGGCCGGCATGAACTTTACGCTGTTGTATTTTCTGTTCCGTGGCATTCCATCAACGATGTGGAATGACATTGAGTGGCGGACGTACATGGGCGTGATTTTGATAGCCACCGCCGCTGTGGTTTGCATTGGCCTCGCCAACAATGATTTCAGCCCCGAAGTCAGTCAACGCAACATATTCTCTGCGATTCGATACGGGCTGTTTCAAGTTGTGTCGGTGATGACCACAACAGGCTACGGAACACACGACTTCAATGCGTGGAGTCAGTTCAGCAGGTGCATTCTTTTGTTGCTGATGTTTGTCGGCGGTTGCGCCGGTAGCACGGGAGGCGGCATCAAGGTTATTCGCTGGGTACTGCTGACGAAGATTCTTGGAATCGACCTCGAACGTGCGCATCACCCTCGCGTTGTGCGAACTCTACGCCTCGGTGGAAAAGCAATCGACGACGACAGCTTGCGATCGAACATCATGGTCTACTTTGTCATTGTGGCTGCCATCTTTCTGGTGAGCTGGCTGCTGGTCGTTGGCTGGGAGCCGAATGCCACGTGGGCTGGTGACGACCATCACAAACTGATCGACGCGGCCAGCTCCGTCGCCGCGACGCTAAACAACATCGGACCGGGACTCGGTACCGTTGGTGCGACACAGAATTACGGGCACTTTTCGGGAACTTCCAAGCTGCTGTTCACCGGTTTGATGATGTTGGGGCGGGTTGAAGTTTTCGCTATTCTCGTGCTGTTTATGCCGAGTTTCTGGAGAACCCGCTAGAGGTTAATATCACCCGTTGGTTGGCGGTTTAGACCGAGCGCCTTGTCGCGTTTGGCTGCCGACATGCCGCCTCGAACAAGCACGACGTGATAACGCGTCGCAACCGAAAGATCCAAAGCATGCCTGAATCGCTGGTCGTTACTCAAGAGCTGACGAAGAAATTCGGTGACTTCACGGCACTGAATGGATGCTCGATGACGATCCAGCGTGGGGAGGTCCACGGGCTGCTAGGGCCGAACGGAGCCGGCAAAACGACGCTCATTCGCCTGCTCATGGGATTCCTCCGGCCAACCTCGGGCTCTGCACAGATCGACGGCTTGGACTGCTATCACGATTCCGTGGAAGTTCATCGCCGCGTGGCATACGTGCCCGGGGACGCTCGCTTGTTTCGAGCGATGCGGGGCAAAGATGTTCTCAAGTTCTTTGCCGAAGTGCGTGGGCTGGCGAACGTCGATAAAGCGATGGGGTTGGCCGACCGGCTGAAACTGGACGTGCGCCGATTCGTCGGTTTCATGTCGACCGGTATGCGACAAAAGCTGGCACTCGCCGTCACGATGTCGGCCGAAACAAGCCTGATGATCCTTGATGAACCAACCGCCAATCTGGATCCGAACGTCCGCGGCGAGGTCATGCAGATGATTCTTGAGGCGAAGGAGGCCGGGCAAACCGTTCTGTTTTCCTCTCACGTATTGTCCGAGGTCGAAGACACGAGTGACCGAGTTACTATCGTTCGCGCAGGAGAGCTGGTTCACACCCAACAGATGTCTGACCTACGGCGACAGCATCGCATCCGAGCTCGATTGCTGGGCGAGATGAAACCGCTCCCGCCCGAACTACAACAGGAGGTCACTCTGTGCAAAGTGGACGAGGATCGACTTCTGTTGGAAACGCCCAGTGAATTGACCAAGCTACTAGGCTGGCTCGCATCACTACCGATGGATGAAGTCATCGTCGAACCGATTGGTTTGCGTGCCGTTTATGATCGATTCCATGGCAATCGAGAAGGAGACGGAGCCTACGTCCGCACTGCCAAGTCGCACAGTGACAAAGATTCAAATTCGGAAGGGGAAAGTTCCGCAGTGATTCCAATCGACGAGGCGGTGCAATCGTGAGCAAGAAAGTTTGGAATCGTGCACTTTGGAAGAAAGCCTTCTACGAGTCTTCGTTACTCTTCCTTGGCTGCGCACTGGTGCTCTATCTGTTTTGCTGGGTACGAGTATGGATTACCAGTCGACTTGAGATGGGCCGTTTTCAGAACATCTTGGAAAACCTGCCTGAATCGTGGCAGAGACTCGCCCCCGTGCCGATCAAACAGCTCTTCTCCTACGAAGGGCGAATCGCTGTTACTTACGAAGAACCTGTTGTCTATTTAATGATGGCGATCTGGTGCATCGCGCGTTCATCGGACGCCGTGAGCGGTGGCTTGGGGCGTGGCACCATGGAAATGCTGTTGGCTCAACCAGTCAGCCGACGGCAGGTCATCAGTGTCCACACGACCGTGACACTGATTGGCGTTCTGCTGCTGGCCACAATTGCTTACCTGGGCACGATGACGGGCGTCAACACAACGACCGTTGTACAAGCAGCACCGGCGACGGAAGTTCCGATCTTTGGTTTCGACATTCCATTCACCGGGGGCGAACCAGTGGATGTGCCCATGAATGAAATCGTTGCACCTGAGACCTTTTTGCCGGCAGCGGTCAACTATTTCGGTTTAGGTGTGTTCTTGGTTGGATTCACGACGCTAATGTCCTCTTGGGATCGCTACCGCTGGCGCACGATCGGGATCACGGTCGGATTCTATGTGGTTTCAACGATTCTTGAATTAGTTGGCTTGGCCGTCGACGGCTTTGGCTGGGTAAAGCATTTCACTTTCTTTTCGGCCTACGAACCGATTCGATTCGTCAGCGAAGCCGTGATGTATCCGGACCGATAATGGGCCTGGGTTGTTAAAGATGCCGACGGCAAATTCCAAGCACTCGGCCCGCTAGGATATGATCTCGTACTCATCGGATTGGGAGCTGCTTTCATCACAGCGGCAATGCTAATCTTTTGTAAACGAGACCTTCCGGCGCCACTCTAATGCACTCGTTGGCGAGTATTCCTAGGACTCGGCTGGAAAGTTAATAGCCATTTCGGTTTTCGGTTCGCACACTGGAGACAAGTTTCGTAGGACCATGAGTTCGCCATGCTTTCGCTGAGAAAACCTAGCTACGACGAATTAGCAACATTCTTGCGGCAACACCTTGACGCTCCGTTCACCTATCCC
Organism: uncultured Pirellulaceae bacterium; assembly: GCA_964418725.1. Classification (GTDB taxonomy): domain Bacteria; phylum Planctomycetota; class Planctomycetia; order Pirellulales; family Pirellulaceae; genus CAYNJG01. Next base: position 555 of record CAYQMZ010000225.1, on the reverse strand, counting down.
GAGGTCGAGGCAACGCGGGCTGGCACGCCGAACGGCTACACATGCGGTCAGCAGCGATGCCGCTTGGGGGAAGGCCGCGAGGTCTTTTTGCAGGCAAAGCAAAACCTGCGTGACTGGAAGATGTTCCCGGCCGAGTTCGTCGACCTAGTTTGGCCTGTCCCATTAGAGACAGACCGGATCGTGGCGACACTGTTTCGCACGCCATTCTTCTGGACACTGAATCCTTGTCGAATCGTCTATGCGATTGACGAGACGATCGACGATGTTGAGCGTTTCGGATTCGCCTACGGAACTGTCGGCAAGCATCTGGCTGCCGGGGAAGAACGTTTCACCGTGGAGCATGACCAACGTGATGACTCGGTTTGGTACGAGGTCTACTGCTTCTCCAAAGCTGATCACTGGTTGGCGAAGGTGTTCTATCCCTACTTGCGAATTCAGCAATCTCGCTTCCGCAGGCTATCTGCCATTGCCATGCAGCGGGAAATCAGAGTTGAGACCACGGCACCGATGACGGTCGGCGCATAGTCTACGCTTTAGCCATCGCCCAACCGGCGG
>CAYQMZ010000224.1:0-10199 GCA_964418725.1 uncultured Pirellulaceae bacterium | reverse complement strand
GCTTACGAGAATTGTCTTTGACCCAGAGTGACGTTGGCGATGACGATCTGGCGGCGCTGGCAAAGCTCCAACAACTCATTTTCTTGGACGCTAGCAATACGCGGGTCACATCGGCCGGGCTCAAGCACATAACTGGTCTTCCGTTGGAAGAATTGGCCATGACCGGCCTGCAGCTAGACGACGATTTTCAGCAGATCGGTCAACTCGCCACGTTGCGTACACTCTACGTCGATGGAACCAACCTGAATGATTCGATGGTTCGCTGGATGACGTCGCTCAACGGCTTGCGGTTACTGCACGTTGGACATACGAACATTAGCTCAGCAGGTGTCCGTGACCTAGCTGCGTTTTCGAATTTACGCGAGCTCGGTGTACGTGGTCTGCCTATCCAATCAGCTCTGCCGGACCTGATGGGCCTTCGCAAACTGCGTCATCTGCTGGCGGACAACACGGATCTGGATGATCAAGGACTTGAGCTCCTTGGCACGAAGGCGAATCTGAAGACACTGCAAATTGCAGAGACCCAAGTTTCTACTTCCGGTGTCGAGCGGTTTCGGCTCCGCGTACCAGCGTGCTTGGTGACCGACGAAATCGAATCGGTGGCGGACTTGATAGAAAGTCTCTAAGCGCAAAACCGCTGGACAACAACGCACATACGCCACCTCTCTCGCCTTGCGTTCGCTGGCACCATCTCCACATCGGAAGCGGTTACTTCTGGCCAGTGCCGGCGCTCGAAGTAGCCAAAACCCTGCTTCTGATTCTTGACGCTTCGCATGAAAACCGCCTAAGAACCCCACTCTTTTCGCAATTCCAAGAATTCACAGAAATGTGTGTCACGTGCGTGTCAGAGGTCTCGCTTAACTCCAGTAAGGCAACGGGCATTCGCCCAACGAGGTTCACCCACTTTTCTGGAGTCCATTCTGATGCAACGAAAAACGAAACGACGCAATCGCAAGACCATCCAACGTTTGTCTGAGTTGGAGAGCTTAGAAAACCGCACGCTGCTAACCGTCAACGCCATCGCAATCGACGCCGGTGCCGCGGTCGTCAGTGACGCGGGAGCCGGCCAAGATCGCGTTCTGCGAATTGTGAACGGCACCCAAACGCAAGACTACGAATCCGTTGGAATCGTCAACGGACAATGCTCGGGCACATTGATCTCTTCGAACGCAGTCTTGACCGCGGCACACTGTGTTGAAGACGGCAGGTCGCCACAGGATTTCCAGGTCGAGGGACAGACGTACGCCACGGACGAAGTATTCGTTCACGAGCAATACAACTCGAATGACATCGACCTAGCCGTCATGGTGCTGAAACAAGATGTCGCAGGAGTCGACCCAGTAGACATCAACAGCAACGTTCCCGAAGTTGGCCAAATGCTGACGCTCGTTGGGTTCGGGGCCACGGGTACCGCAAACGGTGGGCACAACGGTGACTTTGGAGTCAAACATGTGGGTCAGACTCCGATAGACGAAGTTACATCGACGGAGATCAATTGGAACTTTGACAACGCAAGCGAATCCAACACAGCACCGGGCGACTCGGGGGGGCCAGCCTTTTTGACCCAGGACGGCAACATCGTGGTTGCAGGGGTGACCTCGGGCGGTACGCGAGATGACGCGGGGCTTGGCGACTACTCGTTTGACATCCGCGTCGACGCCTTCGCAAACTGGATCGATGGAATCGTGCAGACGAACGGTGGCACGACACCAGATCCTGCACCTGCTCCGCCTACCGACCCCGGCAGCGGTTCGGGTGGCCAAGATTCGGGTGACCAGGACTCTGGCGATCAAGATCCCGATGACACACCTATCGACGACGGATTCAATGACGACGATTTTTCTGACGAGTTCGACGATGGGGTGATCGATGAAGGCGACGAATTGATCCAATTCGCTCTGGATGAACTGGATCTCTACGATCTGAACGGCGACGGAATGATGTCTCGTCGCGAACTGGTTCGTGAATTCATGGACCTGGGTGACAGTCGACGCGAAGCACGCGACTTTGCCGACTACCTACTGGACGAATTCGATGACGATGGCGACGGGAAACTTGATCTCACGGAACTCGCGGCAACCTACGGTGACGGAGACGTCCAAGTCGACGATGACCTTCAGGAGTTTGATGATCTGCAAGAGTTCGACGATCCGCAAGAAGACTCGGGTGCCAACGACCCTTGGGCAGAAGACCTCGACTTCGGGTGGGGCGACGATGACTGGGGAGTCGACGACTGGAATAACCAGCAAGAGGAAGTACACGACGTCTTCTCGAACTTCGGCTGGCTCTGGTGGTAATCCTTCGACCCGCTAACCGCTAGTGCGAACAAAAAACGCCGCAGTCAATACTGCGGCGTTTTCTTTTGGGGTCAGTCTGACGCGGTTCGACTTTAGGTAAAGAACCAGCGGCCAACCTTACTATCGTTCAGATCAACGAAGTACATGCTTCCGTCCGGGCCCGCTGACATCTGCACCACCAAGTTGGCTCCGGTAGCAAACTGCCTTACGGCACCGGCCGTCCCATCGGGAGTAATCTCAACAGCTCTTACGATTCCCTGCCCCAGGTCGTTGACGAACAGTGAACCTTGGAATTGGCTGGGGTAATTCGTGCCTCGATAGACATCGCCCATGACGATCGCGTTGATACCGTCAGCGGAATGGCTGAGTCCATAGATTGGTGCGGTAACCTGAGCTCCACTGTTGTAGAACGTCTGTGCCTCCGTCAAGTTTTGGTAGCCGCCAGTCCTGAGACTCTGACCACTTCCGCCCTCGAAGTATGGCCATCCAAAGTTCGCGCCGGCAGGCCCTGTGTTGACCTCTTCCCATTGCGTCCAACCAACATCACCAACAAACAATTGTCCTGTGACGGGATCGACCGTCATACGGAATGGATTTCGAAGCCCCAGGTAGTAGACCTTCGATCGATTCGCATCGGCATCGCCGTTGTAGAAAGGATTGTCGGCCAACCCTTCACCGGTGATCGGATTGATCCGCAATACTTTGCCCGAGAGATTGTCGACATCCTGCACTCGAACGGTTCGCGGATCCACTCGGTTGTAGGAAGTCCCGTCGCCGATCGATACGAACAGATTCCCATCGATACCGAATGCCAAAGCACCCACGGTGTGCGATTCACTGTCGGACGCGATAAAGTCCTCGATGTTTTGGCCGTTCACGATACCGGCCGGCGGCTCGTTAAAGTCATTCGTGCTATTTGCGAATGCGTTGAAGTTCTCCCAAGTGCTGTTTTTACCCAGCAGGACAACTTCGCTGCCAGCAACAGCCGTCGTATAGTTAGTGCTGGCGTCCGCCGTGACGCGAATCAATCGACCTGCGCGGTTTCCTCGCTGGTCAGGTCCGGCCAGCGGGTGACTTGAGTTTTCGTAGACTTCCGGCGGGTCGTATGTGAACAGCAAATAGATGTAAGGCGTGTTCTCAAAGTCAGGATGAACGGCTATGTCCAACAGCCCGCGGTCTCGAACCCCGTTCACTTGGTCGCGAATGTCAATAAACGGCGTGGCGAGCGTATCACCATCCCGCACGACTTTGACCAAACCACGTTGCTCGGCAATGTACAAATTTCGTCCGTCAGCGGACCAATCGATAGCCGTCGGCCGAACAAGTCCGCTCGCGATCGTCTCCGTCTGCAAATCGTCAGCCGGTACGCCAGGATCGGCGGCCGCATACAATTGGCTCGCAGGAATGATTTCCAGCGTCTGGCTGGCACTGGACCAAGCCAGTTTAGCTACCGCGTCGCCGCCGTTTTCGTAGTACTCCATCCGTATGTCATAGCGGACACCTGCCTCCAGTTCGATCTGTCCCGTGTGATCAGTTGATGCATGGTCATTCCATTCATCGATGATCAACCGATCGTTGACCCAAAGCCGAACGCCATCGTCGCTGGTGGTCGTGAAGGTGTATGTCTCGCTGTACAAGGCCTCGATCTGTCCGGTCCAACGAACCGAAAACGTATCGGCAGCGACCGCACTGATGGGGGCTCCCCGTCCCCAATCAAAGTCCACAACCCCATCGACCCTTGTGTTCGTTCGGTTGGTGAGATTGATATTGTCGAAGTACTCGCCAAACAATCCGTCCCCAGTTCCCTGCACCGAATCGTTGTCGTCAATCAGGATCGTGGCCGTCCGCGGTGCCGAAAGCGTTGCATTGCCTGTGAGATTGTCGATCGCAAAGTTGAACTGTTCATCATCTTCGTTGTCCGGATCATCCAAGATCGCGATAGTGACGAACTTCGAACTCTCTCCATCCTGGAACGTGAGCGTTCCCGAGTTGGCCACGTAGTCTGAACCTTGAGTGGCGGTTGCTTCGACGGTTGCAAAGTCTAGTGAAACCGAGCCCACTGTACTCACCTCGCGGACGATCTCGACCTGCACCGATCCGTCACCTTCGCTGACGCTGTACTGACTGGAGGCCAGTCGGAACACGCCTTCGCCCGCAGGAGTCGTCGCAGCGCTGTACTGGAAGTAGCCGTTGGAGTGAAGCGTTTCGCTCTCACGGAAGCCCGTCACGATTCCATCTTCGGGCTTCCAAGTTCCCGTTGAGATAACGGTGTCGGCTTCGGTTTCGAAGGTTTCGCCATCAATCACAATACTGTCGACGATCAAGTTCGCGTCGATGCCGTTTTCAGGTTCGTAGCGGTCATTGAGAAAAACGACACGAATGTCGTTGGCGGTCACTTCAGCGCTGCTGCTGTACTGAAATGCGTTTTGTGTTGTGCCAATTTCGGTCCACGTCTGCACGCGCACACCGTTGATCTCAAGTGCAAACGACTCGAAGCCCTCGTCTCCACGCGCATTCACGGTGATGTCCGATCCTTCACCGGGTCCTCCTGGTGGGTCAACAAACTGAAGGTAGCCGTTGGCGTGAAGAAATTCGCTTTCGCGGTTGCCGGGTGTGATCCCATCCTCTGGCTTCCACGTTCCTGTTGAAAACACGGAAGGGTCTTCCGTTTCAAATCGTTCGCCATCAATCACGATGGCGTCGACTCTTAGGTTCGCATCAATGCCGTTCGCCGGATCATAGACATCGTTCGTAAATCGAATTCGGACCTGAGATGGAGTGATCGTATCCGGTGTCGACCATTCGTAAGTTTGAAACGTGCCGACACTAGCATCGCCGCCAATGTTCTCGAAAGTCTGCACAGCGGTGCCATCGATTTCGAGAACCATGGTCTCGGTGTTTTCGGATCCTGCCGCAAAGATCTGAACGGTCGAAAGCATCACGCGATCTTCCAGAGTCAGTAGTTCCATCGACAAACGATTGTGGTGGTTGTTTTTCTTTGCTGCCGATACGGGCGAATTGTTCATAGTCGCTGTGTGGTGGGTTCGAAGAAGTCAATCGTGGAGCAAATTCGACGCTGGGCAATGTTGCGGCAGGTGAACTGCGACATGGCTAGGCTGGAAGAGGTCTGAGCGAAGCATGCCGAACGCAAATCGAGACCAGCGTCATCACTTCAGCGTATCGCAAGAGCTTCTTGGCGGGAAGCAACTACGGCTCGGAATCACCAGGACCAGGCGTATCACTTTGGCCACGTTATCCGCCTGTCTACTATTTTGAATCCACCAAGGTGCGCGCACAGAACCGGCAGGGGGTTCAGACACCTCGGGGGAGGTTGATTTGCCAAACTAGTTTCACGACGGGACAAACCCCAGATACTTTGGTCACAGAAAATCAGCCTGAGCTTGTCGGACAAATGGCTTCAACTTCGGTTGCCTCGATGTGTCAGTTCCACAACCCGGAGCCAGGTCCACGATGACAAGACAAGTTTCCACCGATGCTGTTCGCTGGGTGCTATTTTCACTTTTGACCACGACTGTTCTTGGCGGCGTGGCAGGTGCGGATGTCGTAAACGTTGAGTTCACGTCAACGGTCAACTTTATTCAGAATCTTCCCATGTTTGGGATCTCTCCATCGGTCGGCGATGTAGTGACGGGGTCGTTTTCGTACGACAGCAACGCCTTGGATCTGGAACTAACGGATCCCGAAAAAGGCGTCTACCGAACGGGTCATCTTTCCGTGACGATCAGCGGAACCACGTTCACCAATCAGATGACACCATCGGCGTCGGTGTTGGACAATGGGCCTCCGGGCAACGACTTGGTTTCGTTTGTCACGGGAACCTTGCCTGGGAACGACGATATCCTGGTCGACGGCGTGCCAGAAGAAGGCCGCATCTTCTTAGGGTTCCTAGAACCAGTTGGAGCCCTCACCTCGGATGAACTGCCCAACGCAACGATTCTCAACTCGCTTTCAGTTGCCCAATTCCACGTTCACGATCCAGATGGCAATCGACTTGTCACGTTTGGCAATCTCCGAACTTTCACCGCAGTCCCGGAGCCTTCAGCCTTAACTTTATCGCTGTTGCCTGTGCTGCTGCTGGCCTTTCGAAGCTGGAGATCCGCGTGCTCAAGCCGGGCAGCATTGAGATGATCTAAAACGGTCGAACCGACACTCAAAATGCCAAAAAAGAAAACCCTCGACGGATGCCGAGGGTCTTCAAGTTTGACGCTGATAGTAAGTTCCGCTGGCTAGTCAGCCAGCCCAAACAGTTTTTGATAACGTGGCTCGGCGGGGATTTTCAGCAATGCCGGCTTCACCTTGAATGGGTTGTACAACGGGTCACCGATGGTGGTCATCGTCCATGAGTTCGTGACTTTCGTTCGGTACCAGCACTCGGCGTACGTGTACTTGCCACTGCATAGCAAGGCAAAGAATTCATTCGGACGAGGAAATGCCAACAGGTAAGGCTCGTATACCGGTCCGTAGGTTCCGGCGACGCCTTTATCCAACATCCGCTTACACCAGACTTGGCTGTTCGGATTACGGATCGTCGAAGCCTCACCACTGGCCATGTGGTAACCAATCGATCCGGGATTCCAAGTGAACGAGTCGACATACTTGGACAGCGAATACCAGCCACAGTAAAGCGCTGCATCAGGACATTCGTTCTCAGCGAACAGTCCAGGTGCGTTGTTAACGACCACCTCCAGGTTCGTGTTGGCTCGCAGCATCTTCTCGGCAAGCAACAACGATTGGTCATAGTCTTTGATCGTCCCAGCAGGCTCGGCCTTCTCCAAGGACGAGATCCCGCGAGCATCCAGATAGACTTTCCCTTTAAGGCCTTGCTTCTCAACAGCAATCGCTTTGTCGATCAGCCCCATCGTCAGCTCGACCGTTGGCGCTTCGAGTCGGCAAACCATCATCGTGCGTGTGATGCTTCGCAATGGCGAGCCGTCGTAGTTGTAGTGCAAGTAGTTGGGCAACCAGCGAAGTAGCGGATAGCTACCTTCCAGCACCAGCGAAAGCTCACTATCGAAACTAGCATGAGTTTCGTTTTTCCCCAGCAACTCAACTTGCTGATCAATCCAGCCAATCGATCCCAGGATTCCCGAGGATCGTTCTACCAACGCGATCAAGTTAGTATCGCGTTCGATCGTAGCCGGCAGCCCATCTAATAAAGATTGACCTTCCGACAGCCCACCAATACGACCGCGGCCAAAGTGATACTCGGCTTCGACTCGCTTGCGGTTTCCGTCGTCCGCAATCGTGCCACCTTGCAATGAGCGACCCATGTTCTGAACGATGACTTGCAAACCTGCGGTCGCAATCGAAAGTTGGGTTAGCTCGCGAATCGCCTTTTGCTTGGTTTCACCAGCCGGCAATTGATTGATGCGTCCCTCGGCATCCTTCAACTTGGCTGCCAGTGCTGGCGTGATGTCTTGAAGTGACGCGGTGGCTTCCAAGTTCAGTGGTTGTGCTGCAAGGTCGCCTTCGATGTCGTCAAAGCTCTTTGCAATCTTCTGAATTCTCTCAACGCGTCGGATTCGCTCTCGTTCCAGCAGTGTCTTTCTGCGACGCGTTGCCACACTCTGCTTGTTTTCGTCGGTAGGTCCGATTTTGAGCGGAATGTCATAGGTGGTGACGAAACATTTGATGGTGTTTTGAAGTCTGTTCTTGGCCACCCAGTTTCGAATCGCCGGACGCACCTTGCTGTCCCATTCAGCACGCGAGAGTGTCTCGCCGATGGGAATATTCACCTTCAAGATTTGGTTAGCTGGAACACCTCGGACCTTTGCGTAGTGAGTTCCAATCTTAACCGAGTCGGCGCTGGCCGCATTCACGATGATCGCCAATTGCGATGGTTGCAATTCGGCGTTCGCTGGCAGCGTCGCACCCAGAGTTAGCATTGCCAGCATCAGCAACGTAGTGAGATTCAATTTCATTGGTTGCAATTCTATTAAGAGAGGCATTAGGGCCGAATGGGCAAGATCTCATTCGGAATCGACCAAGATAGGACAACGTAGACCGCAAATTGCTTGTTCTCAACCGGTCAGCGACTGCACAGCTGATTTTAATTGAATTCGCAGATCTTTCATCGATTGGGTTAACCAACTGCTTGGGTTAACCAATAGCAGTGCCACACAACATCGTCCGACCCGTTCGCCATCTTGGCTTTGCTATCTGGATAGTCAGCAATCTAGGCAGTGAGCAATCTAGGCCGCAAACGTGGGCTACTTGGCGAGCGCAGAACGTTTAGTTGTAGGAATACAGTGGCCTGAGTCTTCTGTTATCAGTACATACATGACCGTGAGAGCGGTCCGTGATCAGCGACAGCATTGCCGCGACAGCTAACAAAGTTTGCGCAACCGGAAAAGTCACTCAAGTCGTCAAGCTCGGCGCTCGATAAGAGCATTGGATTGAAGTGCCGTAACGGCACGCGCCCCTCCCGACTTTCAATTGTGGACAATGCGATGAAGTTGACTAGCAAATCAATCACTGCAACCTGGTTGCTGCTCCTATTAGGATGCTGCAGTTTTGCTGCGGCGCAAGTGCAGCTTGAAGGCGTCTCAGTCGATGCCACGCCCGTTCGAGATCCCAGTTTCTCTGGCCTGCCCGTCTCGACATCAACAGCAAGTGCGTACCAGCCTGAACCTGTTGCTCCGCCAGTCGCTCGGCCACTCTCGCAGTCAAGCCTGACGAACCAAGGTATCAGCTCGCCAAAACTGACGCCTCAGAACGCCCAACAGAACCTGGTTAGCTCGCAAGAAGTCGTCCGGGGCCTGACCAGTGCAATCGAAAACGCGAGCGGTGATGAGCCTGAAGTTGTTCGGGAGCGATACGACAACCGCAAGATCAAGACCGAGCGGGAAGTCGTTCAAGATAAAGATCAAAACTACATCAACCACGGGAAGTACAAGACGTACGATCCGGCCGGCAAAGTCATCGTAGAAGGTCGCTACAAGCACGGTGAAATGGACGGCGTTTGGACACGACTCTACTACACTCGTGAAACGGAACTGCTGAACAAGGCACCATTCAACCAAGGTCAACTGCCGCTGGTTTCACAAGCGAATTTCGTCGACGGCAAACTGCACGGCAAGTGGGTGATCTTCGATTCGCACAAGCGACGATTGTGCGAGTGGGAATTCACTGAAGGCAAGCGTGACGGCGTATCGACTTGGTGGTATGCCGGCGGCATGAAGATGCGTGAGATCACATATTCTGACGGCACCATCGACGGCGAATTGAACGAATGGGATCGCACCGGCAAGCAGGTCACGAACGACCAATACGTCGAAGGCAGCCGACTGGCTACCAAAACCGAGTCCTTTGCGAATCGAACCAAGCGAGCGGAAGGTTCTGTCCTTTATCCAAAACTAGTACTCGAGAGTCCTGACAATTGGATTGAGTGCAGCTTGGCTACCTATTCGCAAGATGGTCAGCCCGTGAAGCACGGAGTCTGGACATCGTGGTATGCGAATGGTCAAAAGAAACTAGAAGGCCAGTACGACCAAGACGTTCCTACCGGCAAGTTCACATGGTGGCACGAGAACGGTCAGAAATCGCTGCAGGCACATTACCGAGACGGCAAGAAGCACGGTGCCTGGGTTTGGTGGCACGACAATGGTCTGAAGTCCATCCAAGGTGAGTACGCGAACGATACGCCCGTCGACAACTGGCTATGGTGGAAAGAGTCCGGCAAGGTTGCTCAACGAGCAGACTTCAACGACCCCAAGCAACGTCACATCCTGGCGATGCCCAATAAGAGCGACATCACGGTGCCTAGTGCAAAGCTGGCTCGACCGGCGACGATCATCAAGTAGGGAACAGCTGGTTCCGTTCAAGAGAACTTCGACCCCAGTGCGCTTTGTTGATACTAAACTACAGCGAAACGCCCTGCCA
>CAYQMZ010000223.1:6046-10224 GCA_964418725.1 uncultured Pirellulaceae bacterium | reverse complement strand
ATCCAGAGGTGGCCATCAGGGCCGAGCTGAATGTCGACGGTGCCAGCAAACTGATTGGCTGCACCAAACTGCTGGTAGCCACCACTACTTTCACTGTCGGCGGTGTAGAGAATTCCCTGGTTGAAGTTTCCGAAAAAGTATCGGCCGTTATAAACGTCTGAATAAGCATCGCCTCGGAAGACAGCACCGCCCACGATTGAATCTCCACCGCCCGCGTTGGTGTGTGGCAGAGCGACGAAAGCCGATTCATAGTTGAAATTCGAAGGCACGTTTCCGTAGCTGGTGCGATTGTCTCCTTCATAATAGGGCCAGCCATAGTTGCGCACTGTTGAACCGTCGGCTCGCATGACATTGATTTCTTCGGGGCCTCCATCAGTTACTTCACCCATCCATACGTCACCCGTCTGCCGGTCAACGGTCATCTTCCAAGAGTTTCGGACACCCGTTGCCCACACCTTGGAAGCGGTGCTGTTCGGGTTATTTGAATTGTAGAACGGGTTGTCGGGTACACCTTCAAACGTAAAGCGGTTCAGCCGGAATAGCTTGCCTTGCTTCGAATTGGGGTCTTGTGATTCGAGTCTCAAAACTGGGTCGAAGCCGCCGTCACCCCAGGTGAAAATCAGGTTGCCCTGATTGTCGAAGTCGACATCACCAACAGAATGAGTGAAGTCTGTCATACGGTGCCCCGTCAAAACGTTAACTCGCGTGGATTGGTCAGCGACGTTTCGGTTGGAGGTTGAAGCGCTGATTCGGATCAGTCGGCCCGCAGCATCCGATCCCTGCGAGCTGTCGTCCGGATTCTGGGGATTGATTTCCTCGGTAAAGTTTAGATAGACGTGACCGTTGTTTTCGAAATCAGGATCCAATGCGATTCCGATAAGCCCGCGATCGTGCCCCGACTGAACCTCCTGGTTGATGTCCAAAAATGTGCTGACGATCTGGCCGTTTTGCACTACTTTCACTCGCCCCGCTTTTTCTGAAACGAAGATTCTTCCGTCAGGAGCGACAGCGAATCCAATCGGCTGGTTTAGTCCCTCGACAATCGTTTCCGTAACAAAGCCCGAACCATTGGGGTTTCTGGGCTCGAAGTTTGCAGCGAACAGATTCTCCGTCGGAATTACGTCAAACGAAGACTGACCGGGTAGCGACCATTCTAGCTGCGCTACCGCGTCAAAACCTCGCTCGTAGTACTCCATCCGAATGTCATATCGCCGACCTGCGACCAATGATATGGTTCCAGTGTGGTAAGTGGACGCTTGATCGTTCCACTGATCGATGATCTGTTGGTCATCCACCCACAAGCGTACGCCGTCATCAGTAAAGGTGCGGAAGGTGTAGTCGCCAGTAACATCCGGAGCGACCTGGCCGGACCAACGAACCGAGAAGTTGTCCGCGCCCGTCCCTGACCCCGGTGATCCAGTGCCCCAGTCGAAGTTTACGTCAGCATCCACGCGCGAAAATTTCAGGTTGCTGAAACCAAGACTATCGTAGTACTCGCCAAGCAGTCCGTTTTGACGGAACTCACCCGTGTTGCCAATTTCGATAATGCCCAAATGGGATGCTCCCGAACCTTGATCATCCCAATTGCCACGGAAGTTCATCACTCCATAGTCTTGATTGCCCGAGTTGTTGGGTTCGCCCGACAACCAGTTGGTGTACGTTACGCGTTCGCCATTGACCCACGTCCAGTTTCCTTCGGCAATCCGATCATTGAATCCAATCCAGAAGACGTCTGTACCGAACGTTTGCTGTAGCCAAGCCTCTTCCTCGCTGTCATTGATCGTGACGAGGTTTCCCCCAAGGCTCTCGGCCTGCTGCTGAGCACTTACCCAGCCCGCCTCATTGTTCGTCAGTAGGTACAAGTTCCCGTCACGCTGAAAAACCGTTTGCCCGTTAAGGTTAAATGGTTGGTTTTGAACGCCGCTGCTGTATTGGAAGTAGCCATTTGCGTTCAGGGTATCGCCGCGTCCAAAACCGGGAGTAATGCCATCAGTTGCTAACCAGGTTCCTGTTGAAAAGACTGAAGGAGCCTCGGTTTGATAAACGGTGCCATCAACCGTGATTAAGTCAACGATCAAATTCGCGTCGATCCCGTTGGCCGGATCCCATTGATCATTAATGAATTCGATTCGAACGTCGTTGACGTCAACAACTCCCGGAGCTGTCCAAGAGTAGCCTTGATCGGTTGTCGAAACAGTAAAGGAATCGACGACTTGTCCACCAACAATCAGATTGAAGACTTCGTTGCCCTCGCTTCCACGCGCACGAATTGTCACGACATCCCCGTCGTTGGTGGGCGCATCGCCGTATTGGAAATAGCCGTTATTGGTCAACACTTCCGACTGCCGAAAACCCGGTGTCACACCATCGGCAGGCTGCCACGTTCCTGTGGAGAAAGTCGTGGGAGCTTCCGTTTGAAAAACCGCACCATCAATGGTTACGAAATCGACATTCAGATTCGAATCGATCCCGTTGCTCGGGTCCCATTGATCATTGTTGAATTCAATTCGCAAGTCCGATAACGAAACCGGTCCAGCGCTGTTGTAGCTGAACGTTTGCCAGGTTGTGTCGGCCGAGTACGTCCAAACAGTCGTCCCGTCCAGAATCAATCGAAATTGCTCGGTTCCTCCGTCACCACGAGCTCGGACTGTGACTTGCGCGCCAGCATCGTTGGACGCGTATTGAAAATAGCCGTTGTTCGTCAAGTACTCGGATTGGCGAAAGCCTGGCTGTAGTCCATCCGCTGGTAACCAAGTCCCTGTCGAGAAAACGGTGGGAGCTTCCGATTCAGATCGTTGCCCGTCGATCACGATCGCATCCACGCGCAAGTTTCCATCAATATTTGCCTCCGGATCGTAGCTGTCGTTGGTAAATCGAATCCGCACCTGATCAGCAGAAATGCTGTCGGCTGTCTCCCATGTGTAGGTGTTGTACTGCCCCGAATCAGCCCCAGCCTGAACGGTCCACGATTGAACAACGGTTTCGTCGATCAGCAATTCAAAGTTCTCGCCGCCCCGCGAGCCACCAGCGATAACCTGAACGGTCGATAGCATCTTGCGATCTTCGAGACGCTCAAGCCTTAGCCTAAGTGGAAGGTTGGTAACAGTGTCTAGACGTTTCTTGACCATGTGTGTTGCTGGAAGATTGTCATATTTCCCGAAGAACTATCGGCAAACAAGACGACCAAACGCGAGTCTTCGGTGATGGATGCCGGCAACTATAGATTCACGGGGCATCGAAAGTATCGGACAGCAAAACCATAATTCTCAACCGACAAATTTCTTGGGTGTGCCCAGGTTCCAAACGAAAACCAGCACAACGAACCGGGGGCAGAGCCCCGTCTGTGGGGAGTGGAATCCGCATGGCGTCAAGCGGATTGACACTTTGACCATTTCGATACGGTCACTTGGTTGAATCCACACAAATGCGAAACTAATTGTTTAGAAGATTCGCGACAGGACTAGGCCCCAACGTTTAGCTCTCTTGCCTACGCCACTTCAGGTGCGAGAAGAAAATCACTGGCCCCCACCGCTCTCGAAATTAGACTGGTAGTCAGAAGAAGCCGTAACCTTCGCGGGATGTCCACTTCCGTCTTCGCCTGGATCCACTCCATTCTTTTGCTGCGGAGCTATTCTCGTTATGCCGTTTGTGGACGACTCAAGAATCATCGCGGAACTACGTGCAAGTGGTAGTGAAGCGTTGGCGGCGTACTTCAACGAATTTCGGCAGGCCTTAAAGGCGTATGTTCGCTCTAAACTTATCTCCGGGCTATCCAAACGGGTCGACAGCTCAGACATAGTTCAAGACGCCTATCTGCGTGCAGAACGAAGGCTAAGCCACTATCTCAGTAGGCCTCGCATCGCGTTCTTTCCTTGGCTTCAGGTGATGTGCCAGCAGTCGATTGTCGAATCGATGGAGAGACACGTGGCAACTCAAGCCCGTTCAATCAAGAGAGAAGCAGCACAGACACCAGAGTCGTCTGATCGAATCACAAACACTTCGCCTTCCAAGATTGTTTCTACAAGAGAACGCCGCGACCAAGCTCGAACGCTAATCGGCCACCTGTCGATCGGCGATGCACATATGATTCGATTGCGTCATTTCGAAGCACTTTCAATGGAGCAGATCGGAAAGCGATTGGGGATCAGCGCAAATACTGCCAGCAAACGCTACCAGCG
>CAYQMZ010000223.1:1365-6036 GCA_964418725.1 uncultured Pirellulaceae bacterium | reverse complement strand
TTGATTCGTCTCGCGAAGCTCGCACGGCAAGGCGGGGTCTAAAATGTCAGGCCTGTCGGGCACCAGTTTTGAGCAGTTCATGAGCGTCTGCAAAGAATATCTCGAAGGAGATGATTCTCTCAGTGTATCCAAAATCAAGCAACGTTTTCCCAGATTTGCCAACGGACTCGAAGAGCAACTCGAGGGACTGAGCATCGCTTTACAAGTCCCCAACCCCAGAGTTGGCGAAGTAGTTTCCCAGTATGTCTTGGGAGAACCGATCGCGTCTGGCGGAATGGGGCAAGTCTTTCGTGCTCAACATTTGGTTGATGGACGTCCATACGCCGTGAAAGTCCTTTCCCTATCGGATTCCAACAAGGGAAGTAGGACTGAAAGGTTCATGCTTGAAACTAGTGCGCTGACTCAGCTGCATCATGACTTCATTGTGCCCGTAGTTGATCACGGTGTTCATACGGGGTGGGCCTGGCTGGCTATGCCCTTCATCGACGGGATTTCCCTGGATGCAATTCTCTTCGGGGCTGGGCCAGCAGTTTCCGCCGAAACGAAAGTCCCCAATAGCATCCAGCTAAGCGACTTCTTTGAAGACGAAAACGAGTACCGATGGATTGCGAAACGTGGTTCAGAGATCGCCAGCGGCCTGGCGGAAGCTCACGCCAAGAGCATCATCCATCGTGACATAAAGCCAGGGAATTTGATTCTCGATCGCAATGGGAAAATTTGGATCGTTGATTTTGGATTAGTAAAGTTTCTGAATAGCGAATACGACCTGAGTATCTCTGGGGACATGATAGGCACGCCGAGATACATGCCACCGGAGCAGTTTCGAGGATTCGCTGACCAACGCAGCGACATCTATTCTCTGGGCATCACCCTCTGGGAAATG
The DNA here is from genome assembly GCA_964418725.1 of uncultured Pirellulaceae bacterium. Lineage (GTDB taxonomy): Bacteria > Planctomycetota > Planctomycetia > Pirellulales > Pirellulaceae > CAYNJG01. Next base: position 5,153 of record CAYQMZ010000223.1, on the reverse strand, counting down.
GTCTGCAAACGCAAGGCAAACGGATCAGCCGCCTCGCATTTCAAATCGTGGAAGAGTTCAACGGTCCCCGCCGTCCAAGACGTTGCCCCGCAAGTTCCTATCGAGTTGGCGGAAGTCATCGACAAGGCATGTGCCGGAGACCCTTCGAGCCGATTTGCGTCCGCAACAGAGTTTGCTCGTGCACTAAACGCCGCGTCCAACGGCAAACGAAGCGTTTTTGCGAAACGAAACGTCAGTACCAATTCAACGCCGGCGCTAACGAAACCATTCGCTGTTACAGCATCTTTGTTGCTAGTTGCTTTTACTGCTTCGTATACCTTCCAGGCTGCCCGGCACAATGACTCAAGCAGACTGGCCGTGGTCGGGCAGACGCAGGATGAATATCGGGTCAATGAGAACACGACTATCGTAGGCAAAGTTGCTGCCCCTGATACGGGCGAGTGGACCCTGAGTGGTCCAGATGCTTCCAAGTTCTCACTCGATCCCGTTACGCACACGTTGACCTTCAGGGTGCCACCTGACTTTGAAGCTCCCAGTAGTGCTCAAAGAGATAACCACTACCGAATTTCCCTGTATCACTCCCACGAAGACGCTCCGAACTCCGCCGATGTCAGGCAACTGCAGATTTTCGTGACAGATGCAGACGAACCGGTTGAATTGTTGAATGTGGAGCGGACGGATCGGCACTCGATCACAGTACTTGAGGGACAACTCACACTACCGCTACAGAGCCTTGGCCCCGTTGATCCGGAGAATCGGCAATGGGCGGCTCGGATTGCGGGCGGACAAGATGCCAGTTCATTTGCAATTTTTGACCAAAGGCTGGTGCTGCTAGACCTGGAGCAAAGAGAGGCATCCTACGATGTGGTAATCGAATTCCATGATCATCTCGGCGTTACAGACCTTGCAATCTCGTATGATTCGTTTTCGAAAAGCATGTTGCTTGGAGATATTGGAAACCGCAAGACCGCGATGCTGTCGCCTCATAGCTCTGAGTTGGACCCGCGGTATGTACGAGCAATGAATTGTACCGACGGTCGCGAAGTGAAACTCTTCAAAGTGAATGACAAGTCTGTCGAACTTTGGAAGATATCCCTCAGCCAAGGTCTTCGGGCTACAAACGCGCAGCTGTTGCAGAGCGACTGTGGATTACCCAACGGGATTCAAGCGGTTGCCAGTCGGGACGGAGTTAACTTCCTGCTATTCGGAATGCTGGAATTTCCAACCGTCAATGCAACGCCACGCGTCTCTTATGGAGGTTGCTACGTGAGCCGTGCGGTACTAGATGCAAATGGCGTTTTTCAAATAGAAAAGCCGGAGCAGTTTCTTAGCAATGGAGCCGATATCGTTGGAGCCGAATTCGTTTCCGAAAGATTAGTTGCCCTACAAACTAGGGAGCGGTCGCGTATGCGGCTGATTGACCCTGAAACACTGGCATCCGCAGGCATTATCAAAGTATCGACACCCTACGACGTCCGCGGATGGACCGTAGTGGATCGGCCACTCACTAAGACAATCGCTACCCGATTGAACCTATCCGTAAGGGTTGAACCTGCCGCCGTGACGGTCTTTGAGCATCCTGACTTCGCAGGCGCGAAAGTCCCCCTCGAGGTGGGAGTCTACGACTACGAACAAATTCTGAATTGGTCAGTAGGAAACGATGCCATCTCTTCGTTGGCGATTGAGGAAGGCTACGCCGTTCGCGTTGCAGAAGACAACGACGGGTACGGGGCAACCCAAACGTTCCAAACATCAAGCTCCTGGTTAGGTGACTTCGATGACAAAATCTCTTGGATTGAGATCTTTCGAAAGCACAACACAGAGGAACAGTAGGTTGAAGCGACAATCGTCGACGCCTTCTTGGAATGCGAATCATTCTTCGTCGAAGTCTCCGAACGCTAAAATGCAGCCCCGCCAACTGTGTCCCAGAGGCGACCTGAAGCGCTAGTTACGTAGCGTCAGCACGGATACGACTGCGCAGCCCGCCGTTGGTGTCCGGCCGTGACATCTTCGTCACGTTTCTCGCGGCCAGTTCACTTCCCCCCGCAAAAGCCCACGACAGACACGAGCACATCCGCCCAGCTCTCAATCCTCTCGAACACTGCAATCTCAATCCTGCTATATTTACGATTCGGCTATGTCAGTCTTACTGCCTCGAATACGTAGATCGCATGGATCCATATCGCAAGAACATATATCAAGACATTATTCTGGTAACGATCGGCCTATTCGCGCTCGCATTCGGATGCGTCGCCGTATTTACGATCCATCCAGTTGCATGGTTCGTCGTGGCTGTGGGAGCATTGCTTACCATCGTCGGCGCAGTGTGGGGCCAACGTGCGGTCGAGTTCAATGAACGCGGTATCTCGACGCAGTACTTGACCCGAACAAAGGAGATCCCCTGGTCTGAAGTCTCGCGAAGTGAATTCGTGGTCTTCGAAGGGAACCATTCGCTGGTTCTTGAACTACAGACTGGCAAAAAGTTCAGCATCGTTGTGGAACCGGAGACAATCCCTTCATTGAACGAGCTGATCGAATCCCGAATCACTCCTAGACCACCGACAGAGCAGGTTGGCACAGACTGGGTGGATGTCTGCCTTGACTACAGTAAACCGGTCTTCGCTATTGCTCTGGGGGCATTCCTGACTTGGATGTCGGGCCAGATGGCATTGGAAGTCTATAACGGATCCCGCAGTAAAGCCTGGCCGACCACTGCTGGCAAAGTCACCGGTTCAAACGTCACAAGCAGGACCAGCACCAGCGGTCGGCGTATCAAACGCACTCGGACCTACTTTGAACCAACGGTCTCATACGATTACACGGTGGATGGGAAGGAGTATCACGGCGAGCGAATCAGCTATTCTCCGATCACGACGGAAGACAGAACCGAAGCATACAAGTTCTCTGGCCGCTTTATGCAGAACCCCGACATCAATGTGCGATATGATCCAGCAAACCCCGCTGAATCCGTTCTACTGCCAGGTGTCGAGAGTGACCGGCAGCTATTGACGATCCTGATGAGCGTAGGCGCGCTGGCAGCGTTTGGATTCGGAGCCTATCACTTGTACGCGCTGCGCAGCAGGCCAAGCGAGCCGGAGCATCCAGCAGCCACACTCTAGTTGACTGCGAACCCAATGATCCAGGTGATCTCCCCGAGGAAAGCCTCGGGCTTCCTCGCCAGTCAGACTATCTGAACTTCTCCTTCAGACGAGACACTGCGGGAATTCGTGTAGCAAAGCTGCTTTCTTCTGTGGATAAAATGAGATTGATTCGGAACGCGGTAGATTCCGAATTCGATGCTGAGGCTCAGTAACTCGCCTTGCCAACCCGGCGATGAACTCCCTTGCTCTAGTGCCGCAGCCAACTCGCGCCGTACAATCGTCCCTGCGTTACGATGCCTCGAGTGAAGCTGTAAAACAGGAGCAGGAAGTTGGCGAAAAAGAAGACAGCGAAGAAGTCGACTACTCGCCCGGCGGCGATGCTAAGGCAGACTCCCGAGCAATTGTATGCCGACGAATTGTCTGCCCTTGAGGCGGCAGACACCTTTCCGCGACCTCCCGGTTGGCGGCTTAGTCCGCGTGCGGTGCGAACCTTCGTAATTGGCAGTGAAGCGGCACCATTGGGCGACGCGTCGGCCGATCAATTGAATATCACTCGCAAGTTCTACGGCGACGACCCGCTTGTCGACCGAGCCATCGTCACGCTCGTCGGCAATCGAGGACTGATGCTGATCGGCGAGCCGGGGACGGCCAAGTCCATGCTGTCGGAACTGCTGGCTGCCGCGATCA
>CAYQMZ010000223.1:0-1355 GCA_964418725.1 uncultured Pirellulaceae bacterium | reverse complement strand
CGATCAGCGGAGGAAGCGAGTTAACGATTCAGGGCACTGCGGGCACAACGGAAGACCAAATCACGTACTCGTGGAACTACGCATTACTGCTATCCGAGGGGCCAACGGAACGAGCGCTAGTTCCGGCGCCGCTGCATCGCGGGCTCAAGGATGGTCGTATCGTCCGGTTCGAAGAGATCACGCGTTGCCCGGCAGAAATCCAGGACACGTTAATCAGTGTTCTCAGCGACAAAGTACTGCACATTCCAGAATTCGAAGGCGCCGATTCCGTGCTGCATGCCACGGCTGGTTTTAATGTGATCGCGACGGCCAACACAAGAGATCGCGGTGTGCATGAGATGTCCGCGGCGTTACGTCGTCGATTCAATTTCGAGACCGTCTCACCGATCCAAGATCCTGAATTCGAGCTGGAATTGGTTTTAAGCCAAGCTGGCCAATTGCTACGAAGTTCGGGGACCGATGCTAACCTGACGACAGACGCAGTTCGCGTTCTCGTTGATACCTTCCACGAGCTCAGGTCGGGCCGCACCAAAGAAGGGGCAGTGATCGAGAAACCGAGCTCGGTGATGAGCACGGCAGAAGCTGTTTCCGTCGTGATGTCTGCAGGCATTGACGCAGCACACTTCGGAGACGGAACCGTTACCGGCACGCACCTTGGCCGACAGCTCACGGGAGCAGTTTTGAAGGATGACCAAGGCGACGTGAAGAAGGTCCGCCAGTACTTCGACGTGGTCGTCAAAGCTCGTGCATCCAAAGACGCAAACTGGAAAGACTTCTACGCCGCTCGAAGCGAATTGCAGGGATGACATCCGTGGCAAAGCAGCCCACAGCACCGGACGAGACGTCTGTCCCCTCACGGCAAGCACTTCTTAAGCGTGCCCAACGTTGGGGCCAGAGGCTACTGAGTGGGCCCATCACCTACTACCCAGTGCGGCATCACTCGCCAGCCTGTTCGTTCCATCTCCAGCGTTGGATCCAAGCTCACCGACCGCAGTCCATTATCGTGGAAGGTCCGTGCTCCCTGAATTCCTGGATTCCCGCGATTGTCTCAGATGACTGCGTGGGACCAGTTGCGATTCTGATGACGTACGGGGAGAGCGAGAAACCGACGGCTCCTCGTCACTCGGCATTCTTTCCACTCTGCGATTATTCTCCTGAATGGGTAGCACTGCGGCAGGGAATTGAGATCGGGGCGAAGGTCCAATTCGCAGACTTAGAATTCGCCGACAAGATCCGCCACCAGAGATCGCAATCGACAAAGGACGACGAGCCCCGCGACACTCTGGGGTTGTTGCTCGCTGACGAGAGTCATCTTCGTTTCAGCCAGTTCATGGAGCGACTCACGCGGAAGATGG
>CAYQMZ010000222.1:0-10227 GCA_964418725.1 uncultured Pirellulaceae bacterium | reverse complement strand
AACCTAAGAGGCGTTGCTCGTAAGGAATCGATCGACAATTGTCATTCGATGTTGGTTTGGGGATCTTTACCTGATCGGTCGGTTTTGACGAGTTGCTCGTATGAATGCGATCAACTCAATGACCTTTGTGGCAGTCCCTCCAGCAAAGTAGACGCCATCGTGATTGCGGTCCGTACGTCGGTCGATACGTCGAACATCCGCGAAGATGCACGTGTGTTGCTCCGTGGGGCAACTCTTGCTGACGCACTATCCAAGTAGACTCTTGATGTGAGCAACAATGGACGCTCCGTCGGCCTCAAGTGCCACGTCACTTGCTTCGCCTGTTTTGAGGTCCTTGATCTGCACTTGGCCGCGCTCGAACTCTTGCACGCCCGCGATGATTGCCAGGCGAAACCCGCGGCGATCAGCGAACTTCAACTGCTGCCCAATTTTCTTCGTGTCAGGATAGACCTCTGTTCCAATCCCGTTAGCACGCAAGTTCTTCGCGAGCCCCAAGTATTCATTCAGTCGTTCCCCGTCGAACTGCGTGATCAATACGGGAGCGGGCGACGAACTCTCGCTGAGCAACGACAACTCTTCCATAGCCGCGAGCAGCCGATCCAGTCCCAGCGAAGCGCCGATTCCAGGCAGTTGTTGTTTGGTGTATGTGCCAGCCAAGTCGTCGTACCGTCCGCCGGAGCAGACACTGCCAATGTTGGGGAGCTGACCCAAGAACGTCTCGACGATCGTCCCGGTGTAGTAGTCGAGTCCGCGTGCGATCGACACGTCGATGTTCAACCGTTCGATCGGCACACCACCGGCGGATGCACCGGCGACAACGTCCCGTAATCGCGCCACGCCTGCTTCCCCTCGCTCACTTCCGGCCACCAAAGCAGTGGCTTGGTCCAATACCTCGTTGGGCTGACCGTCTAGATCTGCGATCTTCAATACTTCAGCGGCTTGTTCGGCAGTGGCCACGCCGTTGTCGACGATCTCAGCGATCACCGCATCGCGATCAATCTTGCCAAGCTTGTCGATCGATCTCAGCACGTCGGTGGATTTGTCCAGCAGGTTCAGTTTGTCGAGTAACCCGTTCAGAACCTGACGGTGATTAACGCGCATCGTGAAGTCATTAATCCCGATCGCCGTCATCAGATCGTTGATCACAAGCAGCATTTCGATGTCGGATGCGACAGAGGTTGTGCCGATGGTGTCGAAGTCGCACTGCATGAATTCGCGATAGCGACCGCGGTGCGTGTTTTCACCGCGCCAGACTTTCGCAATGTGGTAGCGCTTGAAGGGCATGCCCAGTTCGTGAGCGTGCTGGGCGACGAAACGCGCCAGTGGTACCGTTAGGTCGAATCGCATGCCCACTCGACGACCGCCACGGTCCTCGAAGTTGTACATCAGCCGATCACTCTCCTCGCCTCCCTTGCCATTTAGAATTTCAAACAATTCCAGGACAGGCGTGTCGATCGGAGCGAACCCGTAACTGCGATAAACTCGCTTTGCGGTATCGATGATCTCCTCGCGTGGCATCATGGTGGCCGGCAGGAAATCACGAAAGCCTTTGAGCGTACGTGGCTGAATCATGGCATCTGTGAGCGTTGGTATAGAGATTGGTGGGTTCGCCACGGAATTGGGAGCGGCCCGAGCGAAGACAGGTCGTCCCAGCATTCGGACTGACTAGGCCGTATTAATTACCGGCAACAGGGGTGGTTTGTTGGTGCGAAATGATTGGCCACGCCTTGGTGGCAAAGTCGCCTCGGCATATTCATAGACTTGTTCGGCCGTCTCGAAGTAATGGTCGTAGGTCCAATCGTCTTCGTACTCGCAGTTGTTCGTCGAGTACTCGCGACAAATGTCCGGACGCGTCTCGTAGATGCCGCACCGATTGTCGGCTTGCAAGTGTTTGCATGTCGTATGCACCATCAAGTACCAGTCATCTTCGTCAATGAAGATCGTGGCACGGTCGTGGACAAGGTACCACCGTATGAACTCGAAATCTGTCCAAGTTTCTGGTCGGTCGATCGGAAGTGCAAAATACTTGCAGCATTTGGCAGTGCAAAAATCGCAAAGGTTAGCGTCAGGAGGGATCTGATCGCGATCCGGTTTCGTCGTGAGTTCAGCGGTAGCCATTGTTCGTCCGTAGAGAGACACCAGCGGTGCAAGTGGGTTCAATCCGTTCGGCGATCAAACTACCAAAACCGGTTACTGCTGACTAGCAATGGCCGCTTTGTCTGCGAGGTCATCGCAGCGTCGTGCGTGCTGGGTGGGAGCAATGCCGGAAGCCGGAATCACTATCGCAGCAGGCCTGATTTAGCTCCCCGTCCGGCCGTTCTTTCGTTATCGAAAGAAGTCGTGATGGCGACATCCAGGGTGCCATTGGTGCTTACCAAGAAACGACCAATCGTGGGGCCTCTGGCTTCCGAGATCGCCACAGGTCCGTGAAGGCGAATGGACCGCATTCGGCACGAATTTACTTCGATGACCAGTCCTCCTTTCATCACCAGGCTCATTGCGGTTTCCTGTCCGCTGGTTTTGAGGAGTGTCTCGAAGTGGGCGCAGGCCTGGCCGTCCAGGGGCTTGATGTTAACTAGCTTCAGGCGAAGTTTGTCCGTCTTCGCCGGGTTGCCTGCCATGCCGAGTAGCTGACTCGCTACCTCTTCAGGGACCTCGATCGACTGGCCGATTCTAATTTCCTGACCATGGAGGAACTCTGCCAGCGGATTGGGTTTGCCGAAGTTCTGCAGCTGATTCTGCAGGATCTTGTCCTCTTCCTCGGTGATCGGCTGTCCTTTTTCGTCGGTAATCGTCAGCTTCTCACCGGTGCGATGCACCAAGTATGCATGTCCAGCAACGGGCTGTTTGGCTTCGACAGACTGTTGCTTATCGTCACGCACATTCGTGACGGAGACGCGGTAATCTAGAAGTGCCTTGGTAGGGCGACCTTGCTGGATTTCCAAAATCGTCAGCGTACGATCCTGCTGTCGTTCAAGCTTCTGCTTGGAACTGTCTACAACTTGATTGTGTTGGCGAATGGTTCGATTCGCATCCAGCTCACATTTGACTGCTTGGTTGATTCGGTCGCGAACTAGAGTCGGGCGTTTTTGAAAGTGAGCTACACGATTCGCGGATGCCGGATTCGCAGTTTCCACACCGTGAGCAGGATGGATTGAGAAGATCGCCCCGAAAAGCAACGTAACGAAAAGACTGGTTCGCAAACTGACCATCGGAATCTGCCATGGCGAGGTGACGCTGGAAAATTGGCTGGGATTCTCGAGAAATCAGAACGGAAGCACAAGATGAAAGTAGTCGAAGAATGAACGCAAGCAACGCTGGCGCTTGAGCATCGTAGAGCTGCAGAGCCAGTCGAAGTGTTGGCACGAAAAAAGGGCGGACATCACAATGTCCGCCCTCTTGTAATCTTGGGAATCGAAATTGAGCGGCGTTTACATGCCAGTCAACATATTCACGAGCGAATTCGTGATGCCATAAGGCTCGTTCCAACTCCAGATGTTTCGCAGCACGTCCATCGCGATCCAACTGGCCAGTCCCATGAACGTGGCCAACATGACGAGGCTGACGATATTCCACACAGAGAAGTCTGCTTCTTCCGGTGCCGAAGAAGCTGCAACTGCAGCCGCTGCTGGGCCGCCGACGCTGATCGCTCCGGCTCCCATATCATCCATCAAGTCGTCGCCGCCAGGATCGTCAGCAACCAACATCGTCGCCGCAGACTCGTCGAATTCGTCACTATCAAGTGCGATGACTTGCGAACCACTGTCGTCCGACTCTTCGTCCAAATCGCCGTCACCCGCAACAGGGGTGAGCATGAACTCGTCGTCCCCTTGCAGCTCTGTTGCGTCATCGGGATCAGCAGGCTCTGCTTCTAGTTCGATCATGTCGTCGTCGCCCAATTCCAACGAGGAATCCAGGCCGCCGTCGATGCCAGACCCGACGTCTTCCAGTGAGATGCCACTATCTGACGGATTGGACAGGTTAATGCCGCTGTCACTTGCACCCAATGTGATGTCGCTGCCGATGCCACTTCCGGCCAGCAGGTCATCGTCGTCCAGGTCAAGCTCCAAGGCGGAATCAGCGCCGATTCCCGATGCGGCCGAATCGCCTTCTAGTTTGAGTTCGTCATCATCTAGCGATAACGCGTCGCTGCCAGCCAATGCCAAGGAAGACTCGGCTGCTGCCTTCCCTGCATCATCCAGTGAAAGATCAATGCCGCTTCCCGAAGCTGCGATCGCTCCGGTGCCGCCATCATCAACTGCCAATAGATCCGAGTCGCCGGAAAGCACATCAGAAGCACTGGTCGATTCAGACTCCAGTTTCAGATCACTGTCGCCAGCCAACTTCAATTCGCTGTCTCCGCCGGGAGCGAGTTGAAGGTCGCTGTCATCTGCCAAGCCAAGTTCGCCGTCATCGTCTGCAAGCGAGAGCTCACTGCCGCCCTCTGGCATGGGCATGACTTCTTCTTCGGCCGCGATATTGATATCGCTGTCCGCTACGTCCAGTCCCTGGCCAGCTTTGCCAATAATCGTACTGCTGGTGCCGTCATCGCTGCGTCCCAATTCCTCTTCGGAAATCAGGATCGAGTCTGCGTCGTCATCACTGGTATCGTCCAGTTGAAGTTCGCCGACGTCGATCATGTCGTCGTCGTCTTTCTTGACGAGCCCCAACGTTTCGCCAACTTCCTCAACGGCTTCCGCTGCAGCATCGAGTGCTCCTGCGGCTCCAGACACGCCCAGCTCACCGGCGAGTCGTTCGACCTCGCTGGGTTTGAACTTCCAGCTGGCGCCGTCGCGGTATCCGAAGATCTTCTTCTGATCGACCATTTCGGTAAGGGCTTCCGGGGTGAGCCCCAGCTGAGCTGCTGCTTCCTTCAGTTCAATCAACTTGGCCATTCAAATTGCTCCGCGCGACTTCGCCCGTCGATGAACCCCTGGGTTCCCGATTTGGGCTGATTCTCTGCTCTGTGGGTTTGGCCGGACCGTCAGATGTGACAGCCAGAGCCAATAATCGGCTCTGAGTTCGCGGTACGCTGGGTAACGGAATTCAGTGGTGGATACGACCGACGCAGGGTGGGTGTGCCGAGCTTTTTATTCTAAAACAGCAATGTCGTGATTCAAGGCATTCCGCAATGAACGGCTTGCTGCCAAAGGGTTTACGGCATCTTTCTGGTTACAATCCGATCCAGCATCAAGAGAATCGTACGCCTGCCTACATCGTGATGTCCCAATGTAAAGCGATCGAGACGCGTATGTTTCATGGGATTGCCGCAGCGAAACCATCGCTAAAGGAACGGATTGCGACCAAGGGCGACGGGATGGACGCGATCTTGAAACACATGACTTCGCGATTCGAAGTCTTGGCTGGATGACTCCGGTTCGAGCTTAGTTGTCTCGAGTCCGGGGTAACCATGCAGAATTCAAGCGACTGATTAAGACTAATTGAGTGTGCGATGTTTCGAGTAACTCGGCGAATCGATTTTTGCTATGGCCATCGGTTATTGAACTACGACGGTAAGTGCAAAAACTTGCATGGCCACAACGGACGCGCTGAAATCGCGATCGTATCTGAGACGCTAGACGACCTGGGGATGGTGCTCGACTTCTCGGAAATAAAACGAGTGGTCACGAGTTGGGTCGATGAGACATTGGATCATCGCATGATTCTGCACAAGAGTGATCCAGCGGTTCCGCTTTTGCGTGAACTCGGTGAGCCAATGCACTTGCTGGATGAGAATCCAACCGCTGAGAACATCGCCCGATTGATTGGTGAGTTCGCAGTTGAGCAGGGGTTTCCTGTCGCTCAGGTCGACTTGTGGGAAACGCGAAACTGCTACGCGTCGTATTTGAATCCGAAGTTTCTAGGCTGACGCATCTACCTCGAACGTTGTGACGCAATCAAAGTCAGGGCAAAAAAAAACGGCCTGGTGATGATTCGCTCTGCGACGTCAGATCGCGCAAACCACACCAGGCCACCCCCCTGGGTGTATCCTTCGCCGACGAGGACGATGGATCAACCGTGTGCAAAGGTTATCGTCGTTACCCTGTAGGAACTTGGATCAAAATCGAGACAATCGTCAGGCTCGCATTAGCTTGCCCAGAGTCGTCTTCGATTCGCTGTGAAGCCAGTCTGTGTGGCGCGAATCTTTGGCGATCTGTTGCCATCTGACTTCCAGAGTCCATTTGAAGATTCATCAAGCAAGCTGCAGCTTCATCAATCACACGTGCCCGGTAACTGGCCATCGTGTTGGCGAGTGCGTCGAACTGAGCTGTGACTGACAAACCGCCTGCAATTGAAACTGACACGCAAACTGGTTGCACGTCGCGATGGCTAATGCACGCACCTCTTTCGCCGCCGGCGTGCAGCTTTGTGCTTGGGGAACTTTTTCTTCCTATATAGAAGCGGTGTTCGTTGGTGACTGGATGCCAGCATTGCCACTCTGCGCGGTTCCTAGCAATTCAGCTCATTAAACTTTACCGGTTGATCCGATTCTTAGACCGACGGAGTAATACGTAGTTCGAGTTTACCGCTTGAACTGCTAGCGAATTAGTCGCTACGCATGGAAGGAATCGAAAGTGGCTCAACCAAAAACGAAGAGCTTTACCTCGATCGTAATCGGTTCTCTTGGCTGGCCCTTGTTCTGGGGAACGGCCGGGACTTTGGGCTTCTATCTTCTCATCAGTTGGGGAGTAATTCGTAGCCAGACGGTCATCCGATACTTTGCCGGTCACCCGGTGGAGTATGTCGAGACGTTTCTTTTCTTCGTGGGTGTTATGGCACTGTTGATGAAGGCGACCAATCTGGCGTCGCAGTTCAATGTGCTGCCGAACACGAAACTGCCTCAGCCCAACGAGATGGGTGACAGTCCAGAGCGTGCCGGCGAGTTGATGGACACGATTAAAAAGTTTCCTGAGCGAATGCGGGAGACGGTTTACGCCCGACGGTTGCTGAATGCATTGCGATTCGTAATGCGTTCGGAGTCTGCCGACGAGTTGGACGAACAGCTCCGCTATCTATCAGACACGGATGCCGATCGTTCGCACGAGGGATATTCTCTGGTTCGAATTATCGTTTGGGCCACTCCCATGCTGGGATTCTTGGGTACCGTTATCGGTATCACGCTGGCATTGGGACAGCTTTCGCCCGAGGCATTGATTGACGCACCGAAAGAAGCCATGCAAGGATTGCTCGCTGGTCTCAGCGTCGCATTCGATACCACCGCGTTGGCTCTGTCGCTTTCGATTGCCTTGATGTTCTTTCAGTATCTCGTCCGCGAGGTCGAGTCTCAGTTGCTGACGGTTGTGGATCGACGCGCTGAAGACGAGTTGATCGGACGCTTCCAACTGAAAGGCACCTCGACGGATCCAAACGTTGCGACCATCCGTCAAATGAACGAGCGTGTGATCCAGTCGGTCGAGGAACTAGCCGTACGTCAGGCCGCGATTTGGGAAAGCTCGTTGAGCGAGACCAAGACGCAATGGTCCGAGGCACTGCAATCGACCAACGCCGCCGTTCACAGCGAACTTCAAGAGTCACTGCAAGCGGCCATGGTTTCGCACGCCGCGGCGATGTCAGCAGCGGAAGAGAAGATCAGCGAAAAGTCGCTGGATCGATGGGCAGATATCCAGCAAAGCATGATTCATCAGTCTTCGGTGCTGGCGTCTCACCATGAGAAGGTCACTGGACAGAGCGAGATGATGGAACGAGTTCTCAATGCCGTTGGTGATGTCACCAACCTTGAGAAAGCTCTGAACAGCAATCTATCCGCCTTGGCTAGTTCGAAGAACTTCGAAGACACCGTCGTCAGTCTCTCGGCGGCAATTCAATTGCTCACCTCGCGGCTAGGCGTCGCGAGGCCAGGCGTGAAACTCACCAGCGATGCGTCCGCGATGTCTGCTAGTTCGACGAACACTGGAACAGGCGATGATGGCACATCAGCCACAGAGAAAGGTCGTGCAGCATGAGCAGCAGCCGACGTAGAAACCGTGACGACGTCGGCATGAATCTGTTCCCATTCATGGCAGTACTGATCTGCACCATGGGATCGCTCATTATGCTGTTGGTCGTAATGGTCCAGCAAGCGCGCGTGCGAGCAAAGGAAACTGCTTCCGTGGACGTCACCGAAGTAGAATCCGCGCGGATGGCTGCACAGCGTGCTGTTGAGAATGTAGAAGCACGCCGTCAGATCATTGAAGAGGCGATCGCCAAACAAGCAGAAAAACGAGCGGAGCATGAAGCTCAGAAACAGCTCGCCGAGAAGACACAGCAAGAGATCGAACAACTTCGCTGGCAGGCCGATACACTTCGTCCGTCGTACGAGGGAACGATCGAAGACCTTCAGAATCAGCGACTCGCGCTTAGTCATCTAGAACAACATACGCGTGAGCTTTCCGAACAAGCGTCGCGCATGCAGGCCGAGGCTGACCTGATTGCCCAATCGGCGAATCAAGGTGTGAGCAATGCCGACCAGGCGGAAGCTGAGTTGAAGCTTTTGACCAGCCAGCTCGATTCTGCAAAGCGAAGTTTGGAGCGAGAGCGAGAAAAACTAGCGCAGCAGAAAACGAAGTATGCGTTGGTGCCCTACGATGGGCCCAGCGGTACAGAACGGCCACCTATCTATATCGAATGTCTGCCTGACCGTGTGGTTATGCAGCCCGAAAACGTCACGCTGATAAGCGAGGACTTCCGGGCTCCTCTTGGCCAGCAAAACCCAATGGCAATGGCCTTACGAGCCAAACGCGAATTCCTGTTTTCCAACGGCTTACTGCCGGAAGGCATGGAGCCCTATCCGCTGATCGTGGTACGACCCGGTTCAGCGAGCACCTATGCAGCCGCCCGATCAGCGATGACGGCTTGGGAGTCCGAGTTCGGTTACGAGTTGGTCGAAGCCGATATTGAACTCGATTACCAACCGCCAGATCCGAAGTTGGCGACTCTATTGAGTGATGTCGTGATCGAAGCACGTGGCAGACGCAAGATGATGTTTGCCCTCATGAATCGAGAACGATCAGTCCAGCGCGAAGTCCTGCGTCCGTCAAGAACGGGAGGATTCGAAACAGTTTCTGGTGGATCGAGTTCCTTAGTCGGTGGTTCCGCAGCCAGCGGCAGTGGCTTGGCGAATCGACGAGATGCCGGAGACGGGTTTGGCCAAGGCGGCAGTGGCAACTCGTCGACGCAGTCACCCTCTGGCAATCGATTTGCGGCGGGGAATCGCAATTCGCTGCAAAGCCAAGGTGCACCGGGAACTTTCCCCGATGCCAATGCATCCGGCCAGAGTCAGTTAGGTTTCAGTGATCAGGCTGATCCGACCAGAAGTCGGTACGCGGGTCCCGTCGCTAACCAACAGGCAAACGGATTCCAAGCGAATGCTGGATCCTCCGGGCTGGAAAGCCGTTTTGACGGGGATGCGGGATCGACCAATCGCTTCACGGCAAATTCAACGAACGCGGGTTCCGGTAAAGAGTATGGCGGAGCGCAGCCTCCGTTCTCAGCCGCCCGAAATGCGGTAGCTGGCGCGAGTACATCAAACGGTGCGACTTCGACTGGGCAAAGCGGCGGCCAAGGACAGAATGGCGGTCAGAGCGGTGGCCAGGGAGCCAGTGGAACGGGCGGACCGGCGATGCAAGCAAACGCGTCGAATGCGGTGAGTGCATCGAATTTCGCTCAGTACCAGAGTTTGGCGCAGAGCCGCGGTGCTGGCTGGGCGATTGGCCAAGCTGGAAACAACGCGGTTGGGCTCAAACGTCCGATCCGAATCATTTGCGAATCGGAACGCCTGCTGCTCGTTCCCGAGCGAGGGACCAACAATGAGCTTCAAATCTTCCGTCACGACGGAAGTATCCCGGCCGTGATTGATCCGTTTGTGAATGCGGTTCAGGCTCGACTCGAGGGTTGGGGAATCGCGGGCCAAGGAATCTTTTGGCGGCCCGTGTTGCAAGTGGATGTGCGCAGTGACGCTGAAGGACGCTATCGTCAGCTACTGCAGCTTCTTGACAAAAGTGGTATCGAGGTGTCACGCGAGCAATGAAGAGAACAAACGCTGCACTATCCGAGGCCATTGGAACCGATGCGTTTCTAGACATCGTTGCCAATCTGGTGGGAATCCTGTTGATCTTTTTGATGGTAATCGGAGTCCGCATGGAGGATGCGTCGCAGGCGACCAAGCCCACGGTGCCTGATGCCTCCGCGGCGGAAGCGAATGCGTTAGCCAGCAAGCCGCTTCCCAAG
>CAYQMZ010000221.1:8119-10261 GCA_964418725.1 uncultured Pirellulaceae bacterium | reverse complement strand
GCGTTATTCGGCGAATGGATCTTCAAGAACCAGGCAGAAACGACTCGACATGCAATCGTCGGTCTCTGATGGTTATGGTGACGGCGCCGACGCGTGACGTGTAGAGCACTCTTCGCAGTTCGCTTTCCCATTCTTCTCTTTGCTTCGACTCTGCCTCCGGGTCCAACCCAGAGGAGACGATTACCCACTCAGGTGTGCACCAGTTCGCGAACTCACGCGGTGAACTGTTGAGACTACCGTGGTGTGGTGCCATTAAGACATCGCAGTCCCTTGGGGTTTCTGACATGACGTCCTCAAGTCCCGTTGATTCGAGGTCACCTGGCAAGAGAATCGTTTTGCCTTGATGACTTAACTCCAGCACAAGGCTGTTTGAGTTGTCGCTACCTTCAACTCCGCCTGCCAGTGGATGCAGCGTTCGAGCCACGGCTTCGTTATCACCGTCGCCAAACCGCATGACGCCGTCAGCATAGAGACTTCGAATTGGAACTTTCGCACCGTTGATTGCACGTCGCAGTGCAGCAACTCCAGGCGACGGCGAGTCGAACATCAACGGCGAGACGATTACCTGTCCGATGGGAAAGCGTTCGATAAGACCGGGCAGCAAGTTGTAGTGGTCAGCGTCTGCGTGCGAGAGCACGACGGCGTCGATTCGCGAAATTCGTCGGTGCCACAAGAACTCGGACACGATACGCACACCCGTGTCCGGCACGCCCATGCGTCCGCAGTCGTACAACATGACTCGGTCATCAGGCAGTTCCAATACAACGCATGTTCCGTGACCAACAGACAAGAACGTGCATCGCAATTCATTGGACTGCTGATTGCCGATTGCAAGTTCAACGCCTGATGGAATAGTGAACCATAGACAGATCCAGACGATCGGCCATTTGCGAACAGGCAAGTAGTTTGAGAACGGTGAAGTGGCGAATCGCTCTCTGCTTAAAATGATCACCAGCAAGCCAAAGTAATACGCAAAGCAGCCCCAGTCTGTGGGGCCCATCGACCAGTAGTAAGCCCCTGGCAGATCATGGATGCGACGAACGGCCAGCTCTACGAACGCCAAGGTATGGCTGCATATCCAGCCACACCAGATTGCCAGGCTGCCGGCCGCGCGACCCAGGAGCATCACCGCAAACCCTGTTAACAGGCTGATTGCGATCGGCGCGGACAATACAACGTTTAGTAGCAATGAGGCCGGTGATATGAGGTGGAAGTGATACGACACTAACGGCAATGCGACGATCCAAATTACTCCGCCCAGCACGGCCAGTTGAGTTGTCCATCCAAGCAGTTGCGAGATAAGTCGCTCGTACCATGGACGCGTCCGAGCGATCAGTGCTTCGACGCTGCCGACTGTTTTCGATTCTTGTTCGATCCCAATCCAAATCATCACGGCGACGGCTAAGAACGATAGTTGGGTGCCAGGCTGAAACAAAGAGCCAGGTCGCAGCAATAGAACGGCGACGCCGGCGGTCGCCAACGCATTGAAAGCCAATACGTTTCGTCGCCAGAACATGCCGACACAGACAACTTGTACTAATACGGCCGCTCTCAGGACCGGATCCCGCAGTCCCGTCAGCATGCAATACGCCAGAGAAAACGCCATTAAGATGACCAACGTGACACGCCGAAATCTAGAGTTGCGTGCCACTAGGAATAAGGTCCACGTCAGAATTCCTAGGTGTAGACCTGAAATGGCCAGCAAGTGAATCGTGCCGGTATGAAAGAAGTACTCGACGCGCTGTTTCTCAAGGCGTTCGCGAGTCCCCAACAGCAACGCACCTGCCAATGTATCTTGCGGCGCCGCAATGTAGTGATCCAGCAGCAAGAGGCCTTCATGTCGCAGTCGCTCAAACGCATAGCGAACGTCTCGACGACTGGTTGCGTCGAGGTTTGTGATGCAATCGGGGTAGGCAACGTCGAGGCGGCCGAGGATGCGAGATACGCGCGGGGCTTCCCAGACTCGCTGCCCGGGATTCATGGCACGCGGTGTCCGCGATAAGGCTCCGAAGGCTTGGATCGCGTCGCCAGTCGAAAGACCAAGGACGTGTCCCGCGACTGAGCCATCGACGATTCCGCTGCACGGTACCCACTGGTCACCATCGCGTACGAATTGAACTCGCATGCGAAACCGAGATTGGA
>CAYQMZ010000221.1:4566-8109 GCA_964418725.1 uncultured Pirellulaceae bacterium | reverse complement strand
CCTGATCGGAATGAGCGTCCGGAAGCGGTCCCGACTGAGGCGTCTCGAGCAGGCGACCACGTAACGCGACTAAACGGGGCAGGCCGTCTTCACTTGCTTGAAACGCAATCTCTGATGATGGAAACAGACGCCAACGATGATGGTGCCAATGGCTCATCGAAGCTGCAACGAATAGCAGAAGCATCCAGCTTGACCAGCGGGACTTGGATGCGAACAGGCACGTCCACAAACAGAAAGTAAGGACTACGCTTAGCCATGCGGCGCCGCCCCGCATCCACCAGCGATCACAAACCACGCCAACCGCGCATGCGAAGAAGATAAAGACAGCCGGCTGAAGGCGAATCCAAGGGAACCCGCTATCCGTCTTACTCTGTTCCATTTCGTAGTAGGTAACGAATGCAAAAGTTCGCGTTGGTGGTTAGCCGCAGTCTACATGGAAGCAGAGTGCCTCATTCGCAGAGAGCAGCAACGCGCAACGGTTTTCCGTAGATTTATCTGCAGGGTAATTGGCCACCCCTCTGTGATGGTATACTGCCCCGCCTAGTCAAAACTTCCGATTTTTTGAACGCTGATGTCGTGAACAAAGCCCATACAGCCACCTTGAATCGCATCTGTCAGCGCTACGGCGTTGAGCCATCCCAGAAACCGGGTTTTGATATCAAGACGGACGGACTGATTATTGAAGTCGAAACGACGGCTTCTATTCAGGACGCGGTTGAGCGGCTTCGCGAGCAACGCGGGCCGGTGTACATCGCGATCACGAACAAAGAAGGGCTGAAGCTGGCTTTGAAGTCTGTGGAGGATACCGAGATCGGCATTATGGATCCGAAGGGAAACGTGATGCGACCTTCAGGTGACCACGAATTCATCACGTGAGCGCCCGGTCAATTGTTCGCCTCGGTCAGAGGCGTGTGAGCCAGCTAAGCCTCACTGCTTAGCTCTACCAAATGGGCCAAAATCGGCCTCGGTTCTCGACCAGTTCTTGCGGCTGTCGGCCATAGATAACTGCAAGTGTCTCAGGTGTTAGAACTTCGGACGTGGTTCCCTGTTTCACAACTCGTCCTCGATGCACGACGAGTACGTTCTTAAGTCCGGGGACAATTTCCTCGATGTGATGCGTCACAAGAATGACGGCTGGAGTTTCCTTTTGCCCAAGCAGTGACTGCAGAGACTCTAAAAATTGCTCTCGCGACCCTGGGTCAAGGCTGCTGCAGGGTTCGTCCAAAATGATTGCCAACGGATCCACCAGCAACGCGCGAGCGAGCAAAATCTTCTGCTGTTCGCCTTGCGACATGACCCCAAACGGCTTGGCGGCAAGTTCTTCGCACTTCAGTCGAGCCAAGATCGATTCGGCGTCGGCAAAGTCTTTTCGCGTAGGCTTGTCCCAATCAACGGGCTTTAATCCCAGTTGGGCAAACCGACCGGACACCACGGTGCTTATACCGGGCTCGTCCTCAGGGATGTCGGCAATCATTTTTCCCGACACCCAGCCTATGCGTCGTGAAAGCGTGCGTAGATCGATCAGCGTCTTGCCAAGCCGTCGTATCTCGCCGCCCGCATTGGGCCAAAGTTTGCCGGCAACCATGCGAAGCAGAAGCGTCTTGCCTGCACCATTCGGACCAAGAACGGCCCATGACTCCCCGTGTGGTAGCGACCAGCTGACTTGATCAATCAAGCGAACGCCGTCACTGGATTCATGACATACTTCTGACAACTCAACGAGCGGTGTCATTGATCGAGAACGCCTCGGGAAAAGTCTGTGAACAAAATCCTTTGGCCGTAGTCTATCAACTTGCGGGCCTTCATTTACGGTACATCACCGAGATTCGCCCAAACGCCCGTGGCTTGATGAGGTGTGGCAATTGGCATGTCGCGAGTATGCCTTTTCGAATTAGAATACGCGGCCCAATAGAGTTGCGATTTTGAGGCTGCGGAATCTCTGGACGACTGACTTTGAGTTGGCGTTTTTCTGAGTAGTGCGAGAGACAACGAAGCGAGAAAAGCGTAAACTTTAGGCTCGTTCGTGCTTGGCACAGAACGAAACAACGATGCTGCGGTGGCGGAATTGGCAGACGCCCAAGACTTAAAATCTTGTGTCCTTCGGGACGTGCGGGTTCGATTCCCGCCCGCAGCACTCTTTCTTCGACACGTTCTGTCGTGTTACTCCGTGGCTGTCGCTTCGGCAGGCTTTAGGCCTTCTTCTTGCAGGGTTCGGAACGCTGACAGTCCCGTCCCCGATTTCAATGCCTCTTCCGAGAATGCGATGACATCATCTCGGCGTAGACGTAACTTCTTGAAGACATCATCGGGGACAACGTAGTACCAGTCAGCGAATCGGTAAGTGAGTTCAGCCACTTTCTTCTTGGCCTCATCAATCTTGTCGTTTCGCTCGTCGATTTTGCGTTGATTCGCCTTCTTGATGCGTTCAACTTCTAACGCCAGTTCGCTCTTTTCAGATGCAGCATCCGCATTGGATTCTGTCGACTCGTCGCCTTCTCCCTCGCCGTCAGCTTCCGGCTTGGCCTCCGCTGACTCAGCCCCCTCGGGTAATGGCTCTAGTTCCGGCTGCGGGAACTGATCTTCGTTCAGTCGAACCGAAACGAACATGTAGCGGTTCAGTGAACTCTCGGTAGTTTCCTCGCCGCTTTCGTCGACGGTCGTGGTGTCTCCGAGTCCGGCGATCTTGCCGAACCGCATGACATACTGGACACCATCTTTCGAGTCGACAATCAGTTCACCATCACCGCTACGCAGGTCGACGGAACCGTCTTGCCCTTGCAGTGCGTAGAATCCGCGACTGGCAAGCGAAGCGATGTTTTCCATGTTCTCAGTGAAGGACTTGTCTGCACGAAGGTCGGCCCCCAGTCCCTTGGGCTTTTTCTCTACGTCGACGATCTTCAATTCGCCAAGTGAGTTCTTGAGCGTATCCAGACGTTCCTTTTGCAGTTCTTCACCTGCCTCGAGTGATGCACCGCGAGGTTCATTGTCGGCGTTGTATTCGGTCAGGTAGTCAAGTTCCCATGTTCCGTTGTTGTCCGTCGTCTTCAGGTCGAAGCGACGTTCCTCGGATACCAGGTAACCCTGCAGTGTCTGTCGAGCACTCATGGAGTAGTCGCGAAGCGTCACGCTAGAGACATCCCAGGAATTAACCTTTAGCAGGTCTGTTTCAATCCAGTCTTCGAATTTGGTCGAAAGTTGGCTTGGATCAATTTTGACTTGGTAAACACGTGATTTACCCGGACGCCGAACATAATGCTGTCCGTCGGATCCTTTGACTTCCTTACCAATGATGAGCGAGGCAACCTTCGATTTGCCTTCGTCGGTATCACCGAAGACGTTGACCAACGTACCAACACCCTCGTCTCCGACCTGAGTCTTCTCAGCATCCGGCTCGAGAACGCCGAACGTGCCGTGGTCAGATTCTTTTTCGCTGACGACATTGATGACTGCTAGGTCGCTGAACATTGTCGCGGCGTTGACTAAGCGGTCTTGAGCGTCGGCGGGATAGCCTTCGTACGATGGAATCACCCAGATGCCTTCGTC
>CAYQMZ010000221.1:0-4556 GCA_964418725.1 uncultured Pirellulaceae bacterium | reverse complement strand
CCACCTTAAAGCGCTTCATCTCGCCCAACTCTTCGTTGTACGACACGACTTCAAGGCCGTTGGCAGCACTGGGGTCACTAAGGTTTTCAAATAGTACCTTCCCCACTTCGTCGTCCATCTTAGAACTGACTTCTGGCGGGCGAGTAAAGAATGCTACGGCTAGGCTGAGCAAAGCCGCTCCCACGAACATCAGCGTTTTCGTGAATTCACTTCCGGCGTTTGAGGCACTCATTGGTTTTTCTCAGTTCAAATGCTTGTGGGCGACGGAGCCCATGGATTCGGTTTCTTAGTGATTGCTGAAGCTGGTCTTCTAGCGACGGCGTTCGTCAATCACGCCTTCCAGTTCACGTCGACGTCGTCGCCAGAAAACGATGAGGCCAACGATCAGTGGAGGGATTGGCGGCAGCAACACTGCAAGCGTCTTGTAAAAGTTCTGTACGCTGACAATCTTCTGGTTGAGTTCTCGTTCGATCTGCTTTTGCTTACTGTCACGTTCACGACGGAACTTCTCGATTTTGGCATCCGCCTTACGTTGCAAGATGCGCGACGTTCGTTGCAACTCAGTTGCCAGACGCTGGATCTTGGGTTGGTCGCGCTCCGCTTGAGCTTCCTCAAGCTGTTTAGCGACAACGCCGATACTGTCTTGAGCTTCCTTGTTGGTTGCTTCTTCCAACTCTTTGAAGTTCTTTTCGAATTCGTCACGAGCTTCGGCGAAGCTATCGCGAGCCTCTTCCGTCGCTGTGTCGATCATCTTGAGCGTGCTGTGGCGTGTCTGACGCTTTCGAATTTCGATCAGTCGATCATCGCCAGCAAGACTGTCCAAGATGTTCAATACAAAGGGAACGTTGTCGAACTGCCAGTTCACTTCTGCAGCACTTGGTCTAGCCCGAATCCGCAAGAACAGGGTAGCGATCAGGTCGATGTCGGCTGCGTAAACAACATTGACTTCGGCTTCATTAGATTTGTCCTTTTCGCCGTCAGCACTTGCTGGACCACTGATGCCAGGAATCGCCGAGTCATCTTTGACCTTGCCTGAGATCTTGGCTGCCAGGCAGTATCGGTCACGCGTCGTTCGGCGAAAGGTATCGAGGATCATGCCCATGTCGGCGCCGGGATTCGACTGAACCAAACTCTGAGCTTGCTGGATGTCAGCGAACTTGACCGTTCCGGTTTCGTGTCCTGTCATGACCAACGGTTCGAAGGTCATACCTTTCGTTTCGTCTTGGCGGATGGCACCAGGGAAGGCAAACAACAGCTGATCCAATCCTGAAGTAATCGGATTGCTAGTGCTGATGGCTTCGTCGACCTTGGCTCCCGGAGCATCGACACTCGCAAAGACGAATTCATGCGTCAACGCGACAGCCCGTGCTTTTGGATACGGGTTGTATCTCTGGAAGATGATGTTCGCATCGAAGACCGGTCCCGACTGGCTGAAACTTGGTTCGCCAATCATGCTGATGCCAAGGACGTCCCAGAGCCGCTGGATATCGCACTTCGGTTCGCTTTGTCCGCCACCGCCCATCATCCCCATCATTCCGCCTCCACCCTGAGGTGGATTAGGTTGACCTGTGCCTGGAGCACCGCCGATGAATGCAGGCAGTGGGTCTTCGAAGATCGCGGTCGGTTGCCCGGCGCGAATGGAGTCAATCAGGTTCTCTAGCTGAGGTGGTGTTAGCGACGAAGGCTGAACGACCATCAACACGTCGAATTTTTCGAGTGTGCTGTTCGGGTCTACTTGAACGATTTCGTATTGTTTTTCGAGCTCGTTGACGATCTCTTCGCGAGGAAGCTGACGTGGCATTCCACCGGCGAAGCTGAACCCGCCCATCAGTTCGGCTTTGGATTTTAAGATCCCCAGTCGAGGACGTTTCGCGTCGGCAACCGTATTGATGGACCGAATAAGCTCGTACTCGACAGGTATTCCTTGGTCGAAGAAGGGGACGACCACTTTGTCGTCTGCCTGTTGGAATGCCGCAGCGAGAAAGATATTCTCCTGCTTCATCGTGCCGCGATCTTGCGTCAAAACAGTCTGCGGCTGGATCTTGTGTTGCTCTTCGGCGCGTGTCGCACCTTCGCTGAACGGCTCCAAGTTGTCGTAGATCTTGACGTCGATCGCATTGCCACCCCGTGCCTTAAATTCCTTCAGCATGGTGACCAGATCTAGTTTCGTGCGAGCGTACTGTTCCGGTACCGATGCGCTGATGAACGCTTCGATTCGTACTGGACGTTCGGGGTCGAGCTTGCTGAGCAGCTGCTTGGTGTCAGCTGAAATCGAGCTCACCTGTTCGCTCGTGAGGTCTCGGCGAACTAAGTCGAATCGTGAGAAGATCAGATTCAGGCCGACGGCCAGGAGGATAAGGGAAATGGCTCGCACCACGAAGTGGCCAAGTTTCGAGTCACTGTCTTTACCGCCGTACCAGTGACGTCGTCCGATAAGCACGATGCTTAGGTACAACCCAACGGCAACAACCATCGCGAAGAACAGCATCGAACGAAACGTAATGACGCCACGGCCGAAGTCCGCGAATTGCGCCGCATGGCTCCAGCGATTGATGTTTTGGGCAAAGTCCGACGAGCGAATGATCAAGTCGGAACTTGCTGTCAGGACCAGCGGAGCGTTGAAGATGACGCCAAGCACGAAACCGACGGTCAGGTTGTTCGTTAGGAATGAAGCCGCCATTCCCAGCGAGAGCATCGCTAGACCGATCCACCAGTAACCAAAGTAAGTCGTTGCAAAGAGGCCCGTGTCGATATCGCCCTGAGCCAAAATGTTGAGGACTGTGAAGTTGGCCACCTGCGAGAAAAGCAGGGATGCTGTGAAGATCGCCGCGACGGCCAAGTACTTACCTAGCACGATGTCCCAGTCGGTCGCGGGAATCGTCAACAGTAACTCGTCGGTTCCGTTTCGTTTCTCGTCCGCCCAGATGCTCATCGTAATCGTTGGGATGAATAGCAACATGACCAACGGGAACGACTTATTCAGCTCGCCAAGCGTGGCAAGGTTCTGATTAAAGAACTCGTGCGGCCAGAACGCGAACGCCGAGCCAACCAGTACGAAGAGACAGATGAATACGTAGCCTGTCGGATTGTTGAAGTATCCGAATAGGTTGCGTTTCATCACTGCGAAAGTCGCAGGCTTCAATCTGGACAGTGGAATCAGCAGCAGTAGGCAAATAATCAGAAATGCGGTGTCCGCCACCAGCAGTCGCATTACTTGGACAACAACATCCAACAGCATCGCGTACCCTCTATATCTTCCGTTTGTTTGTGCGTCAGACTTGGTCGAGCACTCTAACTATGATTCAGATCGCAATTCGCCTGAGCGACCACTATTCGCTCGGCAGGCCTCTATTCGTCGATTGCCTACTCGGCCGCGCCGACGGTTAGACGTCGGAACTCGCCAGATAGGGACTTTCCATCGGTGCGGAAGGAGTCGATCGGGCCGTCCGCCACTTTGATTCCCTCGTTTACAACGATCGCCCGCGTCGCCATTGCCTCGACTTCCTGGAGGATGTGCGTCGAGAGCAGAATCGTTTTCTCTTTACCGAGGTTAAGGATGGTCCGTCGAACTTGATCGGTCTGGTTTGGATCCAGCCCAGCCGTCGGCTCATCCATAATCAGGACTTCAGGTTCGTGCAGTAATGACTGAGCCATGCCAACACGTTGCCGAAAACCCTTGGATAGTTTTCCGATCGGCTTGTAATAGACGGTCGAGAGATCCGTAAGATCCACGGCCCGTGAAATCAGGTCCTTCTTTGCCTTGTCCTTAAGCCCGCGGGCCGAAGCAAAGAAGTCCAGCATCTCGGCTGGAGTCATATCCGGATAGAGCGGACCGCTTTCCGGCAGGTAGCCCAATTTCGCGGATCCAGCGAGCCGGTCCCGAGCCATGTCATGGCCCGCGATCCGTGCACTGCCCTCTGACGGAGACAAATAGCCTGTCAGCATCTTCATTGTGGTGCTTTTTCCGGCGCCGTTAGGCCCGAGAAACGCGACGATTTCGCCTCGCGTTACCTCGAAGGTCATATCCCGAACGGCAGCGAAGTCACCATAGAATTTCGAGAGGCCACGTGCCTCAATCATGGGTGTCGAACTATCGCTCATTTCAAACCTTTATCCCAAGATTCCCAGGAAACCTCGAATTTTAGCGTCGTGGGAAGTTTACTCAACATGGAGTCGATTGACATTACGGCCAGTGCCAGCACTTGGTTCTAGTCGGGGCCACCGGAAGCCCAAATTTTCGCGCGTCGACCAGGCTGCCGAACCTTGGGCACACATGCCTACCGCTACGTCGCAAACCCGTTTCGATCGAGTGACGTCGATTGGTTTTCCGTTTGTGGGCAATCGAGACCGAAATCTCGGCACAGCAAGGTTGCTTTGGAACAGCCTGCGATCGGGTGCAATCCTCGGGCGAGTCACGCCCAGGTACGCTGAAAAGAAATCTATTCCTGTCGCGAAAAACTGAGGTGCTGCAGCATTTCAGGGTTCTTGTCTGGAAAGTCGGTGCGTAGGTGTGTGCCCCGCGATTCTTCGCGCCGAAGTGCCGATTCGACCATGAT
>CAYQMZ010000220.1:0-10261 GCA_964418725.1 uncultured Pirellulaceae bacterium | reverse complement strand
CGGAAAGACAGATATCGTTGCCGGTCGATTCTGGTATCAAAACCCAGATTGGACCCCGCGTCCGCTGCGCAATATCGAAGACTGGAACGGGTATGTTCAGAGTAACGGTGACTTCATTTTCGACGTTAACCGTGACGGTCGCCCTGATGTCATAGCTGGCTCGTTTGTACCCAGCGAAGTCTATTGGTACGAAAACCCTGGTGATGAGGCATTGCGGTTGGGGCGAATGTGGAAGAAGTCTCTCTTGGTGAATACACCGCAGCAACGCAACGAAGGCACGCTGTTTCAAGATGTCGATGGTGATGGCACGCCCGAGTGGATCTCACCCAGTTGGGCAAAAGACATCCCCATGTACATGTGTCGGTTGGTGCGAAAGGCGGCCGATGCAACCGATGATAAAGCCAAGAAAAAGAAGGACGCTCCGAACGCCGGTTTCGATCTAGTTCCTCATAAGATCGGCGAGAAGGGGAATGGTCATGGCGGAGGCGTTGGTGACCTGAATGGTGACGGCCGGTTGGATGTCTTAGTTGGCCAAGGTTGGTATGAGCAGCCCAGCGAACCGTGGACAGGTGAGTGGAAATATCACCCTGATTGGGACTTGCATGCGAGTCTTCCCATGTTGGTCGTTGATGTGAACAGTGATGGACGCAATGACGTCATCTGGGGGCTAGGTCATGACTTTGGTTTGTTTTGGTGGGAGAACCAGGGTGCCGATCCTGCGTCGGAGTCGGGCGGATTGAAATTCAAAGAGCACGTGATCGACCGCGAGTACAGCCAGGCTCACACACTTGCGTGGGCAGACGTTACTGGCGACGGCAAGCCTGAATTGATCACAGGCAAACGATACTATGCACACAATGGTGGCGATCCCGGAGGAAAAATGCCTCCGAGCATGTACTACTATACGTTAGATGGGACTCAGAATCCGAAGTTCCTTCGCCACACGATCGAAGAAGGCCACGTCGGCACGGGGCTACAGATCGTCGTTGAAGATCTGAACGCAGATGGCTTGGCTGATATTGCTGTAGCTGGAAAAAGCGGGACGCACTTGCTGATGAACCAAGGCGCGAAAAAGTAACCGCCGTTCCGTCTAGCCTGACCGATGAAAGTGGACATGTTTCCATTGTCCACTTTGCTTTTGCCAAATCCGCGTCTCCTCCGTGCATATGCTCTGGGGTTTGCCGTCCTTGTCGAGCGTTTGAATCAAGCGGTTGTACGAGACGACGGCAACTTCATCACCAAGTAGTCGAACGTGTGGTTGTACCAACGTGGTCTGTGTCGGACTGTCTTGGTTGAGTTCGAAGTAGAACTTGTGAAAGTCCATGCCTTCCACCAAGTGACCGCAAGCCTCAGGCTCGAACGCTGTTAGCGATGGATCGCACAGTCGGGTGTAGCCGTCCCAGTCTCCGCTGGAGATGTAGTGCAAAAGTCTCTCCGTCAGCTGAATCAGTTCTTCATGCATTGAAAGCGTCTTGTCCGGTTCGTTTAGAGTTGCGAGTGGCTGCAGCGGGAGCAGTTTGCTTTCCGCCTCCGGGCGACACTAAGGATATCGCCGCCCTGGTATCGAAACTTGCCCTAGCCTGGTGGCCATGTTAGAGATCGGCCACCCAGCAAGTGATAGTGCAAATGATTGACGGACTGACCGCCCTCCTCACCGCAGTTCACAACTACTCGATAACCCTTCGCCAAATCCAGCTTCTTGGCGATGTCACGTATGACGCACCAGATGTGTCCGATCACTGCCTGGTCCTCGTCAGTGATGTCATCGACCGAAGCAATTTCCTTGCGGGGAATAATCAGGACGTGCACGGGGGCTTGAGGACTCACATCATGAAAAGCCAAGCAGTGCTCGTCCTCGTGCACCATCTGGGCCGGAATCTCTCCGTCGATGATGCGTTTGAAAATGGTCTTCTCACTCATGGTTGTTGTTCCTGAATCTCTCGGGCAGTTGAATCGCCTCGTCACGCAACATTTGAAGAACACCGTTTACGAACGGATAGAACACCGTGGCATCTTCGTTGATAAGCCCGTCTTCAAACGTTGTGTCAACGACGCGTCCAAGACCATCGCGTATTTGTCCCGCTTCGATGGCCTGATTGATATCGACTAAGGACTGTGCTGGGATTGGCTGCAATGCCGTTGCAGTATGCATGCAACGCAGTCTTTGAAGAACTTCGTCACCTATCAATTTACAGTCCCGTTTGTCGTTGTCCGCCAGCAGCAGTTGCAGCTTTCAGTGCTACCTAAGCGAGAATTGTAGCCCGATGACCGAACTACACGTAGTAGACGGAATTCGATACATGTACGTATTAGTGCTTTGTCACGTCTAAGAAATTGGGGTATCGGACTTCGCCAGAAGTCCCGGATGCCGAAGAATTCTGGCGAATCCCACTGCAGGCAAACCCAATTCCGAATCCTGACGCAGCACTAGTCAGAAACGATGGACTTCCATGCTTGCCAGTCAGCTACAAACGTTTGTGCAGAATTGCGGTCGCTCGCGGGCGGGCTGCCGTGCCGTGATCGTGACGGCCCTGCTTGGAGCTGGAGTTGGGGCGCATGGAGACAACCAATCGTCCCGCTACATTACGCGTTTTGAAGTTCAGCGAACGGTTGAGTATCAGCCCAAGTTGCGTGTCGTCGAACAGACGGTAGCGCGGACCAGTTGGAATCCGTTTCGAGCCGGCACCAGGTACGAGAAGCGACTGGTTCCCATCGTTAGCTGGGTGGCGACAGATGTGGAGCGTCGGATGCCTGTGACCGATCGTGTCGCGTTGCACGAGGAGGCGATGCAAGGTCAGCGGTTCGCAGAAAAGAAAAATCCCCGCCTGGCTGCCAAACAAGAAGGGTGGCAAACAAGCGGGGTGAAATCAATCGATCGCGTACCCACACGCAACTTCCAAACCCGATCGATTGGTGATTCAAATTTTGGTGCCCAGTCCTCAATAGCAAGTGGCTCTTCAGACTACGGCGGCGTGCAAAGTTTCGAAAGCGACGTTCCCAGAGTTGGGATGCGGTTTCAAAACGTTCGCTGACTAGCTGTCGGCCGACATCTGGTTTGATGACACATTCATCGCAGGCATGTCGCTAACGGATGGCTCCGACGGAGCGTCCATACGCACGATTGGCGAATTTGCTTCAGCGACCTTAGGCTCCATCGCCGTTTCGTTTACTGAGCTAGTCTCGCCGGCCGCTTGGGCTGTTTCAGGCATGGCTTGATTGGCCATCGCAGTATCAGCCGTTTCGGTAGCTTCCGCTTGCGAAGCTTTTGATGCGGCTTGAGCCTTGGCGGCGTCCGCAACCGGTTTGGAGCGTCGTCGTCGACGCTTCTTTTCGGCTGGTTGAGCACTCCACTCTTTTGTCAGTGCTTCGAAGACGTCGGGCGTTTCATAGCGAACGACATTTTTGTCTTCCGCCATTGGGCCAATCAGCCCGCGAAACACTGGCATGCCACGCAGCTCAAGATCGGTGTTGCAATCATCAACGCCGATCTGCGTATGCAGCTTGAGCAATGCGTCTTTGTCGCCGTAGTCCTTGATGCGTAGCTGACCGTCAGCACCACGCGTCACCACGCGAAATGTATCTTTTTTCATCTTGTTCCTTCCCACACACGGTTGCTGACCACGGCAAACAAGAATCATTCGAAACATAATTCTTGAATTGCCGCATCTGCCTCCATGTTCGCCAGCGCCACGGCGTGATGGAGTAGATGCGTTTTGGTCGCACGAGCACAGCTAGCACTGAGCTCAAGGGTTTTCGTCGGTTCAGTAGCTAGCACAGTTCCAGCCAAATTCCCGAACCGGAACAGTTGGCCGCGTTTGGGCCTGAATAATTGGTGTGATCCGCACGTTGCGAACCGAAGTTATGCGGAGTCGAACGGGGCTAAGCCCTCACGACCTGTGTTCCGCTGACGCGCCGGACCAGATGCCTCATCTCCAGAACGCTGATCGTGGAGAGCACGCGATGAATGGGGAGGCCGCAACCGGCAATCACGTCGTCCATGGACGTTGGGTTGGATCCGATCGCATCCAGCACCGCCCGCTCTTGCTCGTTCAGCTGAAGCTCGGCCGGATGATGGACCTCGCGACCCTCGGCATCCTCCGTTGGTTTGAACATCGGTCCGAGTTCTTCCAGCACGTCGTCGGCTGTCTCGACCAGCTTGGCTCCGTCGCGAATAAGACGATGGCAGCCTCGCGAGTTGCGACTGTCGACACGACCAGGAACGGCGAAGACTTCGCGGCCTTGTTCCATCGACAACCTAGCCGAAATCAATGCACCGGAGCGATCGCCAGCTTCGACAACAATGACACCCTGGCTGAGCCCAGTCACGATTCGATTCCGCCGAGGAAAGGATCCACGGGCTGGTTTCGATTCGGTTGAATATTCGCTAAGCAGCGCACCGTTTTCGGTGACGCGGCGGGCCAGCTCTTTGTGTTCCGAGGGGTAAATGTTTAGCAAACCGCTCCCCAGCACTGCGATCGTTCGACCACCGGAATCCAACGCAGCTTGGTGTGCTTCGGCGTCGATTCCCCGAGCCAAACCGCTGACGATCGTGATGCCCGCTCGCGAGAGACTGGCGGCGAGTCTTCGGGCTTGTTCGCGTCCGTATTGCGAAGCATGTCGGGTGCCGACAATCGCGACCGCCAGTTCGTCTTGCGGCAAGAGTTGCCCCTGCATGTAGAGGACGGCGGGCGGATCGGGAATCTCGGCCAAGGCAGACGGAAAATTGGATTGGCACTGCGAGAGCAACTGTATTCCATGCTTTTCGCAACGCTGCAATTCGCCATCAACATCGATCGTTTCGTTCGCGGTAGCGATGGCATGCGAGAGTTTTGGGCCTAGTCGCGGAACGGTTCGCAACTCGGATGGACTGGCTTTCAACACGTTTTCGGCGGTACCGAATCGCTCCAGCAGTTCCTTGCGAAGCAGCGGGCCAACACCAGGAATCATCGACAGCATCAACGACGGTGCGAGTTCCTGGTGATCCGATGCGGCCTTGGATTGCGAGTCGGAGTCCGTCGCGGGCGTGTGGTCGGAATCGGGATTCATGAATCAATTCCGCCAGTGGATTGAATTAGCCCGCCCAGGCTGCGCGAACTAGGTCCGAGTCCACGTCACCCACCAATTCCACGTTCCCTAGCTGGTCTGGCAAAATGAAACGCAGCCGGCCGTACTCGACCTTTTTGTCGTGCATCATCAGGCCCATCAGCTGATCGAGATCAAGCGACGGAACCGTGACAGGCAGTCCGACAGCTTGCAGCAAAGCGTGTTGCCTTGCCGTAACCATTGGGTCGATTCGCCCCATCGCCTCAGCCAGTCTCGCGGCGCACATCATGCCGATCGACACCGCTTCGCCGTGCAACAATTCGCCGTAGCCGCTGGCCGCTTCCAGTGCGTGTGCGAACGTGTGGCCGTAGTTCAAGATGGCTCGTCTTCCGCTGGTCTCGCGTTCGTCGGCTTCAACAACGTCTGCCTTGAGTCGACAGCAACGCGAAACAACGTACTGCAGCGTATCGGCGTCCCGCCCCTTGAGCTCAAAGATGTGCGACTCCAAGTACTCGAAGAATTCAGCGTCTTGAATCATTCCGTACTTGATGACTTCAGCGAGCCCTGATGTGTAATCACGTTCAGGCAAAGTCTTCAGGACATCCGTATCAATGAGAACTGCGAGCGGCTGCCAGAAAGAGCCCACCATGTTCTTCGCGGTGGACAGATTGATTCCCGTCTTACCGCCGACGCTGCTGTCGACCTGCGCTAACAATGTGGTGGGAACTTGAACGAAGGACAAACCTCTCGCGAATGTGGCGGCAATGAAACCGGCCAGGTCACCAACCACGCCTCCGCCGACGGCAATAACCATCGACTTGCGATCCGCACCTGCTGCGAGCATCTCTTCCCACATTGCAGCAGCAGACGCGATGGATTTAGATTGCTCACCCGCTTCGACGGTCAGCACGTCCACGTTCGCTCCGACATCGGCGATCGATTCAGCAACCGCAGATGCGTAGTTTTGAACGTTCGTGTCGGTCACGATCACCGCGTGTGCCAGTGGCTCAGTGGTGACTAAGATGGAACCGAGATTCGGTAGAACTCCGGTTCCAATGTGAATGTCGTAGCTGCGTTCGGCCAATGCGACTCGGACGTCGTGGTCACTCACGCTTCAACTCGTTCCAAGTCATCTTGGGTGACGGTGAGTCGTCGGCAGAATCCCGTGTGAACACGAACGTACTCCAACGTGGATGCGTTTTCGGGATCGGCGTGGAGCAATTCCGCAAGACGATCTTTTTCCTCGGATTCGAGGTGATCGTACTCTTCTGGCCAAACGGTTTCCTGCTCCATAATTAGAGCTTCACGGTATGGATCGAATTTGTCCGGCACCTGTTTTACTCCAGTGAAATTTGCGGTTGGATCCGAGTATCAAGCGGTGTTTAGATTCGGTCAGAGCACAATTTCGCCAACACGAAAAATCGCGACGAAAGCAAGCCCGACCAAGCTTATCATCAGAGATGAGCCGCCCAGTGCCTACCCCCGTCTCGTATACTGGGGCTGATTTTTGACGCCAAAAGCAGCCCGTTTTGCACAAAGTGAACGGATCCCAGGTGAACCAGCAAGAAAACAACGCCCACCCGCCAGCCAGTGAATCGGGGAATCCGCCTCCGCCGGCTTACGAGCCCCCCATGATCTCGGGGAAATTGGTTATTTCCAGCATGTTGGCGGTCGGTCTTTCGATGGCCCTATTCGCCTGGTGGGCTCGATACTCCCAAAGTCAGCAAGTGTTGGAAACGTGGGGCCGAGACGCTGTGGTGGCTATTCGCACCGGCGAGCAAGTTGAGCTACTTCGAGCGTCTTCTGAAGACTCTGACGAGGGGGAAGCACTAACCATTGGCGACTCGACGGTGCGGTTTGATACCTCCGGAGACATCTCTGAGACGCCAGGGCTGATTCATGCGAGGCATCACTTGGTGCACCAAAAAGGATTCGATTGGACCGGAGCTGTCGAGCCTGATTGTCAGCCGCAATGGGATACAGGGCTGCGATTTAAGGACACCAAGCGAAATAAGGTGTCGACGATGCTATTCGACTTCAATTGCAATCGCGTGCATCTGCTCGAAAATCAAGCGGAGGTCACGATGCGACCCATTATCGCCGATGCGTTAAAGAAGTTTTTTGCTGAGCTCTAGTCGTCAGAACCAGAGGGCTCGCACCAGCCGCCGCCGATCTTTTACTAGCTTTCCTCGCATGCTTCAGATTCGAAAGCGCGAGTTTAGCAATACGCACTTGGTCGTTCTCGGTTTGCAACGTCGCCGTACGTCACGCACAATGACCTCCAGAGCGGTTGATCGGGAGTCTCAACGCTGTGCCGTTTGGCCGTTTCTAGCATCTACAATACTTCCCTCCGAACGCCGACCTTAGCCCACCGAATACATCATGCAAAAAGTAGTGTCTCTGTTTCTCTTCGTCGCGGCTCTGTGCTGCAGTCCAGCCACGTTACTCGCCAAAGGCCCCGAGTGGACGCGACCGCAAAAAGCCGAAAAGCAACATCCTCAATTCGCCGTGCAGGGAGAATATGTGGGAGAGGTTCAGGCCGACGGTGAAATGAAGGTCGGCGGCCAAGTGATTGCCATGGGTGGCAAGAAATACGCGGCACAGTTCTACATGGGAGGACTGCCTGGCGACGGTATGGAAGAGAAGCTGCCGCTGGTCGATGCCGAAGCACGAGACGATGGCTCTGTTCTCTTCGAAGGTGACGAAGCTGACGCACTGTTAAAGGACGGAGTCATCACTGTCCTCTATCAAGGAAATGAAATCGGCACGCTGAAGAAAGTGAAACGCAAGAGCAAGACGTTGGCTAAGA
Source organism: uncultured Pirellulaceae bacterium (assembly GCA_964418725.1). Taxonomy (GTDB): domain Bacteria; phylum Planctomycetota; class Planctomycetia; order Pirellulales; family Pirellulaceae; genus CAYNJG01. Next base: position 2,409 of record CAYQMZ010000220.1, on the reverse strand, counting down.
AGCCGCCGAAGGGTGCAATCGTGCTTTTCGATGGCAAGAATGCGGATCATTGGAACTCAGCGGTTCTCGACAGGAAGTTCTTGGCCTTCGATCCGAAAGGACGCGGGGCGACTAGCAAAGAGAAATTCGGAGACCACTCCATCCATATCGAATTCCGTCTGCCGTACATGCCTGAAGCGCGTGGTCAGGGACGTGGCAACAGCGGCATCTATTTGCAGGGTCGTTACGAAGTCCAAATGCTCGATTCCTTCGGACTTGCGGGCATGGACAACGAGTGTGGTGGCATCTACAAGATTTCGAAGCCGAAGCAAAACATGTGCTACCCTCCGTTGGCGTGGCAGACTTACGACATCGACTTCACTGCTGCAAAGTACGACTCGGCCGGCGAAGTTGTGCAAAAGCCGAAGATGACGGTTCGTCACAATGGAGTTCTGATCCACAAGGACCTTGAGCTACCTAAGCATACGACGGCGGCACCGTTGAAAGCCGGCCCGGAAGACGGTCCTGTTTACCTTCAGAATCATGGCAATCCAGTTCGCTACCGCAATGTCTGGGTGGTCAAGAAGTAGGCAGCGTCTGTTGTCACGCGGGTCTGTTCTCACGTAGTGGCACACTTCCTTGAAGTTCGAGTCGATTGGTTCTTATGGCAATCACGGTCGAGTTCTTTGGTATTCCGCGCGTGCGAGCTGGCCTCGAACGCGTGGACGTACCTGTAATGAAGAAAACGGCCATGCTAAGCGAGGTTTTAGCCAGCCTTGCTCAGCGATTGCCAGGCTTTGCGGAGTCATGCATGCAGGGTGATCGACTCAGTGAGCACTGCATTGCGAGCATCGACGGAGCACAGTTCCTCGGTGCTGAAGATATCGAAATCGAAGATCATCGAACGATCATTTTGCTATCTGCGGACGCGGGTGGCTAATGTCGCTCTCAGGTTATCACGGCCAGTACCTTCAGGCGAACTTAGGCGATCCCACGCAGTCGTCACGCATTCCGCTTTCCGAGGACACGCTTCGCCAATTCATCGGTGGCGTTGGCCTCGGTGCGCACATTCTTCTTCAAATGAATGCGACAACGCGTGACGCATACGAAGCTCCCATAGGCTTTGTGTTCAGTCCGCTGGTTGGCAGTTCGCTGACGACTTCTGCCAAGTTCGCCGTCGTCTGCAAGAGTCCGCTCACCGGCCGATTCAATGACGCACTCGCGAGTAGCGGATTTGCGATCGCGGGAAAAGCTACCGGCTTCGACGCCATCTTTTTAGACGGCGTTGCTGCAAAGCCTTCTGTGTTGGTTGTCGACGAGGGAGAAGTTCGCCTCGATGACGCGGCAGGAATTTGGGGGCAAAGCACGAGCGATGCTGAAGCTAGTCTGCGAAAGCGATACGGCAACGATTTCGAATTCGCAGTCATCGGCCCGGCCGGTGAGAATCAGGTTCGCTATGCCAGTATTTCGCACGACGGTCGCCACGCGGGACGCGGAGGTTCTGGCGCCGTATTGGGCGCGAAGCTGATTAAGGCAGTCGCCGTTCGCGGGAGTAAGCGTTGTGATTGGCATGATGGTCCGGGACTGGTCGACTATGCAAAGGCTCTCTCGCAGAAGTCCTTTGGGCCCGCGACCGCCAAGTATCGAGAGTTGGGGACTGCGTCGAATTTGTTGGCTTTCAACCGGCTGCACACTCTTCCGACGCGGAACTTTCGACAATCAACGTTCGAAGACGCTCAGCTCATTGCTCCAGAAACACTCGCCCAAACTCGAGAGAAGACGCGCGCATCATGCCGAGCTTGCACCATTGGCTGCGAGCATCTTTATCAACTGGGCGGCAAGGGCGGCGGCAGTGGTCGACCTGTTCGTCTGGAGTACGAAAATCTGTTCGCACTGGGACCGCTCTGCGGTATTAGCGACGCCGACGCCGTTCTGACGGCATCACAGATGTGCGACGATCTGGGCATCGACACTATTAGTGCCGGCGGGACAATCGCATTCGCGATGGAGTGCGTTGAACGCGGATTGCTGGATGAGCCGTGGTTACAGTTCGGCGATGCCAAAGCCCTGTTGACGGCGATCGAGCTCATTGGCGCTCGCGAGGGTTTGGGGGAACGTCTAGCAGAGGGTAGTCGTGAGTTGGCTCGACAGGTAGGCGGCGATTCCCAACGATTCGCCGCACACGTGAAAGGTCTTGAGTTGCCAGGTTACGAGCCGCGTACGTTGCAGACGATGGCTTTAGGGTTTGCAGTCGGGACTCGTGGGGCTGACCACAACCGAAGTTCGGCCTACGAAGTCGATTTCTCCGATCAAGTCGACCGTCGATCTGTTAGCGACGAACGTGTGGCTTTGGCGATCGAGGCAGAAGATCGTGCCACGCTGCTGGATACGATGATCCTGTGCAAGTTCTTGCGACGTGCGTTCGACGAT
>CAYQMZ010000219.1:5676-10286 GCA_964418725.1 uncultured Pirellulaceae bacterium | reverse complement strand
GAAAAGTGGACTTCAAGATCAACCACCGCATGCCTCATCGGTTCGATCGACCACTTGCCACCGCCCATTGAGTCCGCCGGGTCGCCGATGTTGATCGGTTCAGATTTAGCGGAATTGGAAACGCGTTGGTTTTGAAAGATTGCCAGCACTGCGTCGGCCGATTTCCAAGCTGACTTCGTTCCTTGTCGAATTTCGGAATTTGTCGCGATCTCGCCGTCGCGGTGTAGCTGCAGCAACTTGGTGTCAGTGAACGGGCCGAACACTGTTTCGTCGGTTCGAATGTACCAACCTACCTCTGCAAGTTGTTGGAAGATTACCCGAGCTCGAGCCGCCTCGCACCAAGGGCCTGATGCTCCTTGGCGGACGAATTTCTGGTCGTCAATTTCGCCGCTGAGGAGTTTGTCCGACACATCCCGTTCGATGAGAGGCCCGGTAATCGTGCCTTCTGCGTCTTGGACGAACCATGGTTCGGACATCGCGAATTGTTCCTGAAGCGTGTGCATCTTAGTCGCGCGTGCGCGCGAGTGACATCTTCACGCTATCACCTGGGCCGGTGCGAAGTCAACCGAATGTCAGAATCTGTTTGCAGGACTTAAAGAGAAATTCGCTCGCTCGCAGCGAAGCGTATCCAACAAAAAAGGCCAGCGCAATGCTGGCCTGATTGGACGGTTGGTTGAGTGCTTTGCTTGATCGGCCTTACGCCATGTCGTAAACCGCATCCATGCCTAGGCGTGTGCGAAGCTCTTCAAACTGGCTGGCGTACTTGTCACTCGACGAGTGAACGTGTTCGGCTTCGGTGATGAATTGGAGTTCTTCTTCTCGTGGGACAGCATACGAATCGAGGACGCGCTCGTACTGACCGAGCTCTTGACCGTAAACGATCAGCAGCTTGTGTTCGTCAAATTGAACTTCCTGTGGAACGTTGGGATTCAGGACGGCGATGCCCGTGCAGCCATCGTTGGTGAGCAGGTCTTCGTAGTCCCAAAGCGTACTCAACAGGACAGGGACGTCCATGTGTTCTCGATACAGGTCGCTGTGTCCTTTGCCATCACGTGAGTGGCTTGTCTCCAAAACGACGTCGACGACCTTGCCAAGCGGCTCGATGAGCTCGATGAACAACTCAAATAGTCGCTCTTTCGATGCCGAGCACATGAGGACAGGCATGTTGGCCTGACTTTCCTCGTCTCGGTAGACATCGTGTCGATAGCCCTCGCGCGGAGTCACCTTCAAATCGAACGAAGGTCGTACCGCATCTGTCAGGGTGAAGTCGCCATATTTCGCGACGGACAAATGCGCTTCCAGGTCTTCCTGGGAAAGCTCTTCAAAGCTGCTACGCCATGTGTTGGAGGCGGCTTCTTCGTGCAAAACGTTGGTAAAAAAATCTTTGAGAAATCCCATCGAAAGCTGCCTCGTTAACGCGGTTGCCGAGCGCGGTACGGGCGCTCGTTCACTCAAACCTAGGACACGGACCAAACCCAAGCTGCACAACCGCCTAACTGTTTCCCTACCAACGAGGTGCGTGACCGGCACAAGCGGAAGAATCCGCGTTACCGTGGCTGATCATCAAGCTTCGAATTCTCACTGAACTCAGGTGTGTCGAAAAACGACGACACACCCCAAGCTTGCCTATTTCAGCGATTTAGGGAACCAAATCGTCGGAAATATCTCCGACTCCGTCCCTCTGCTTGGCAGGTCGCTACTGCACAGTGGTGCAACAAAATTCTTGTTCGATTTCCAGGGTCCTGGATGCGCGGTGAACGATGGCCCAAGGTCTATCGCGCTGTACCGCACGCTAGCGGCAGTCGACGCACACTTCGAGCTAGTTGAAGTGCTCGATTGGGGACGGATTCGTTCGGCACCCGAGTTGCGAAACCCGTAGTTGGAGAGAAACCGCTACGCGTGAGCAATCCTCGAAACCCGCGGCAGTTCATGTCGGTGTATTAGCAGCCCGTTGCCGTGGAAGAGCCCTGCGAGAACCGTCGTGTGAGAACCAAATTCGTGGAAGCCGCTTTGTTGCGAAGGAGAGTAATCTGTGAATGACTGTTTGACTATCATCCTCGCCGGCGGGAAGGGTTCGCGTCTAGGACCGCTCACGCTTGAACGAGCGAAACCAGCTGTGCCGTTCGGTGGGCAATATCGGATCGTGGACTTTGCGCTCTCCAATTGCCTCAACAGTGGACTACGACGGATCCTGTTGCTGACACAGTACAAGTGCATGAGTCTCGACCGTCATGTCCACTTGGCTTGGAGTCAGTTTTTCTGCCGCGAATTGGGCGAGTTCATTGACGTCGTTCCTCCGCAGCATCGTGTTGACGAGAATTGGTATCAGGGGACTGCAGATGCGGTCTACCAAAATATTTACACGCTAGAGAAGGAGCAGCCCAAGCACATTTTGATTCTTGCCGGGGACCACATCTACAAGATGGACTACGCAAGAATGCTTGAAGCCCATGAGCAGCGAAACGCTGACGTGACGATCGGAGCGTTAACCGTTCCGCGTAACGAGGCGACTCAGTTCGGTGTCATTGAAGTTGATAACCAACATCGGATCAAAGGTTTTCAGGAGAAGCCACTTGCTCCCCAAGCGATTCCCGGCGATGAAAGCCGAAGTCTCGTGTCGATGGGGATATACGTGTTCGACTCCGAAGTGTTGTTCAACAAGTTGTGTAGTGACGCTACCTCCGATACGTCACACGACTTCGGTGGTGACATTATCCCGGGGATGATCGAAGACGGCGACCGCGTGTTTGCCTTCCCTTTCCGAGACGAAAATCGAAAGGCTGAAGCGTATTGGCGGGATGTCGGGACCCTAGATGCCTACTACCAAGCCAACATGGATCTGATTTCGGTCGATCCGCAGTTGAACGTCTACGATGCCGATTGGCCGATTCGCACATATACGCAGGCAAGTCTGCCGCCGCCGAAGTTCGTATTCAACGGTCAGGACGATCCGGATCGCCGCGGTATGGCCGTTGATAGCATCGTGGCGCAGGGCTCAGTGGTTTCTGGAGCCTTCGTCGACCATTGTGTGCTGGGACGGAATGTTCGCGTGAACAGCTACGCAACCGTGCGCGACTCGATCTTGTTCGACGACGTTTCCGTCGGGAGAGGAGCGAAGATCCGGCGGGCGATCATCGATAAGACGGTTTCGATTCCTGCGGGCTGGGAGGTCGGTTACGACTCGGATGTTGATCGTTCGAACGGCTTTCACGTGACGGATTCAGGGATCGTTGTCATTTCGTCTGGGGGTAGTCCTCGGTTTCCGCAGGCAGCGAATGGCTGCGCCGCATTTTCGCCTGAGTTCTGACACTAAGCGACGCAACTAGCGTTTGATTGAGTTCAATTGGAAAGGGATCCAGCATGTCAACGTTTCAGAAAATCTTGGTGCCAATCGATTTCAGCGAGCATAGTCAGCGTACGGTTGACCACGCGCACGAGCTGGCTACTAGTTCGGGGGCCATGCGAGGTCAGATTCACTTGTTGCATGTGATCGGTGATGCTCCCGGTGGTGAAGGGCAAGTCGAGAAAATTCGGCAGCGATTGGAAACGCTGGGCGGGACCAAAGACGTTCGTGCAGAACTTGATCACGAGGTAATACGCACCGTGATACCGGGGGAACCGTCTACCGCAATCATTGAATACGCGAAAGACCGTGACATGGACATGATCATCATGGGGACGCACGGACGAACGGGATTGTCACACTTTGCCTTGGGGAGTGTGGCAGAACGCGTTATTCGTAGCGCCGTTTGTCCTGTGATGGTGATGGGGCCCTGCGACGAAGAACGTAGTGTGTCGGTTTCTCGAGCGGCGGTTGCAATTGGGCAAGACCTGGGTGAATCGTTTGAAGCAACTCGCGAAGACGGAATCGCGATGATGCGGAATTCGCTTCGAGAACAGTTCAATCTTCACTCAGCGCGATGTATGCGAATCGTCGATGATTTGCTGCAAAACGAGTGGGTCGTGTGGAAGGCGGGAAAGCCCGGTAACTGGTCTGTGGTTGAAGGAGTCGAGTTTGTCGAAGAGTCCGTTTCGGTTCTGCAAACGGAAAGTGAGTCTCCAGCGATCGATCTTGTGCAACGTGCCCGACGGCTGCGAGCGACCGACATTCACATTGATCCCAGCGACGACAATGAGTTGCTTGTGCGTTTGCGGATCGACGGCCAGTTGGAAGAATACTGCCGGTTGAATCGCGGTGTGGGCGAACAACTCGAAAATCAGTTGAAGACGCTTGCAGAACTGGACATCACTCAGCCGTTTTGTCCGCAAGAAGGACGGCTGCGGTTGCCTGCGTCCATGAACGAAGTAGAAGTGCGAATCACGACGGCACCCGTGGCTGCTGGTGACGCGATCGCACTACGAATTTTTGACCGCAAGAACATCTTCCTGCCTTTGGATGGTCTCGGGTTTTCTGAAGAGGCAGCCTCGGGCGTCAACGCCATGTTGCGGTTGGGCGAAGGGCTTGTCCTCGTGACGGGGCCCACGGGATCCGGGAAAACTACCACTGTTTACTCAATGTTGGAGTCGTTGGGTGGCATCGAAAAAAATGTCGTGTCCGTTGAAGATCCTGTGGAATTAGCCGTTGCGTTCGTTCGGCAAAAGAATTTCGA
>CAYQMZ010000219.1:0-5666 GCA_964418725.1 uncultured Pirellulaceae bacterium | reverse complement strand
TCCCGCTGGCTTCGGCTCTGTCGTGGAGCCGGCCGAGATCCACTCGCATGCGAAGCTGTGCCTCGAAGCAACCGTCAACGCGCCAGGTGCTACGCCACCGCTGCGTGGTGAGCTCGGCGGCCTTGGTTTCGGGCTCCGCACGCTGCTGAGGATGGACCCGGACGTGGTGTTTGTTGGCGAAATTCGCGATCAAGAGGCGGCACGCATCGCGATGCAGGCGGCAAATAGCGGGCGGTATGTTCTGTCGACTTTGCATACGCGAGATGTTGCTTCGACGGTCACTGCACTTCGGGATATGGGAATCACGGATCGGTCGGCAGCAGGAAATCTTAGTGGGATCATCAATCAACGGTTGCTTCGACGGCTATGCTCGAACTGTAAGAGAGAGACCGAAGTGATAGACGCTGATGTCGAGCGATTCTCGAGCGCGGGACTGCCGACACCGACAAAGTTGTTCGCACGAGTCGGTTGTGAAGTCTGCCGCGGCACCGGTTTTCGTGGACGCATTGGCGTCTTTGAAGTGGCCCTGATGAGCGATGATGTTTCGATGGCCATCGCGGACGGCAAGAGTGAGCATGCGATCGAGAAGTTGCTGAGGTCACTCGGCGTTAAGAGCCTAACGGTGGATGCGTTGAAGAAGGCTGCGGATGGAACGACCAGTGTGGCTGAAGCAATGAGCGTCCGCTGGCTGGCGTAGGGTGCGCGACAGGGACCGCGTCTCTTAGAACAAGATTCGTAGGTCCGGTTCCTACCGGACAAAAAGGAGTTGGACGGCACAACGGCCGGTAGGAACCGGGCCCTACTTTTTAAGGGACTAACGACTCAGCACATTTATGTTTGCCGGATGCTGCAGTCGACATGAGAACGCTACGCACGATGTCGCTTCAGCTGTTCGACCATGGCTTCTGTCCAAACTTTAGCAACTCACCGATCGCTAGGACGGGGATGGCTAGTGCGAATACCAGCCCCCAATCTCGGAGGTTCATGGGGCAGGTGTGGAGCCATGCCTGAAGCAGCGGCACGTGGACAGCAGCGATCTGTAGTAGCACCATTGATACCATGGCGATGTAGATCCACAGATTAGTCCGTGGATTCAAGCTGTAGATCGAATCTCGTAGTGAGCGAAAGTTCAGAACATTCGCCTTTTCCACGACGATCAACGCAGTAAAGGCGACCGTTTGTGCGTGTATCAGGCTGATGCCCGTCGAATGTCGATACCAATGAAAGACGAACAGACAGATTCCACCCATATACAGACCTAACGTCGTAATCCAGGCCAAACCTGCCAAATCGAGGATCCTAGAATTTGGATTGCGCGGAGGGCGTTGCATGACGGTGCGTTCTGCTGGTTCCAGCCCGAGTGCGACGGCTGTAATTCCATCGGTGACCAGGTTCATCCACAGGATCTGTACTGGCAGCAAGATTAGTGGGCCGCCGAGCATGATGTTGCCGGCGATGGCGATGATCTCACCAACATTCGATGACAGGAGGTAACGAACGAATTTTTGGATATTGTCATACTGGCGGCGTCCTTCTTCGACCGCGCCAACGATAGCACTGAAATTGTCATCGGTTAAGACGATGTCGGCTGCGTTCTTCGCGACATCGGTCCCGCGGTTTCCCATGGCGATGCCAACGTCTGCCTGCTTTAGGGCTGGAGCGTCGTTTACTCCATCACCGGTCATCGCAGCAACTTCGCCGTGATCTTGAAGCACGTTGACGATTCGAAGTTTGTGTTCGGGAGTCGTGCGGGCAAAGACCACATCACGCTGCAGCGTACTCCACAACTCTTCATCGTCCATTTCATCCAGCGACTGGCCATTGATGGCTTTCGTAGCGTCGATGCCGACTTGACCGGCGATTGCTTTCGCCGTGTCGACCGAATCGCCCGTGATCATGGCCAATCGAATTCCCGCTGTTTTGCACTTTGCGACGGCCTGGGCAACTTGACGTCGCGGTGGGTCCAGCATCCCGACAATTCCGAGCAGCGTGAGGTCTCGCTCGGCCGTTTCGACGTCGGTTGCGTCGTGCGACACCGTGCGTTTGGTAAGAGCAAGCGTTCGTAGGCCTTGGTTGGCGAATCGCCGAAGTGATTCGTAAACGGCGTCCCGGTCGCTTGGAGTCATCGGTCGGCTGTTTCCCCGTTCCATGACTGCCGTGCAGCGGTCGATCATGACTTCAGGAGCCCCTTTGTTGTAAGCGACCAGTTTTCCTCCCGCGTCCTCAATCACCGTCATGCGTTTGCGGTCGGAATTGAAGGCATATTCCGCGATCAGAGAAGGGCGTTCTGTTGGCAGCCATGCTTTGTACGCAGCGACCACCAGTGCAGCCTCAGTCGGTTCCCCGTGTGGTATCCACTGCCCGTTTTCCTCTTTTCCAATCGTGGCGTGGTTGCAATGGAGTGCGGCTGTTAGCAGGAGCTGTAAGTCTGACTCGTGCTGATAGTCCACACGATGTCCCTGTTGCTCGAAGTGCCCAGCGGGATCGTAGCCAACGCCGGTGACCTGAAATTCACCTACTGGCGTCCAGATCTGGGTCACCGTCATTTCGTTCTGCGTCAAGGTCCCTGTTTTGTCGGTGCAAATGATCGTCGCAGCCCCCAAGCCTTCGGCGGCCTGCAATTTTCGAAGCAGCGCGCGTCGTCGTACCATCGCACGGATCCCCAGTGCCATGGTGAGCGTAACAACAGCCGGTAGCCCCTCGGGAACAACTGCTACCGCCAGCGAAACCGACGTCAGAAACATTTCCACGAGCGGTTTGCCGTTGAACCAGCCAATCAGGAAAATCAGTATCGAAACTCCGATTGCCATTACGCCGAGTTGCCGGCCCAACTTCCCCAGCTTCTTTTGAAGCGGCGTTGGCTCTGCGGAAACGTTACTGGTCATACGTGCGATTCGACCGAATTCCGTATTTGTTCCCGTGGCAACGACGATTCCTCTGCCTCGGCCATTGGTCACGGCGGTGCCAGTCCACAGCATCGAAGTTCGTTCGGCCAGTGGACAATCGGCGGCAGTTGGCTCAATCGATTTGTTCACGGATACGGACTCGCCTGTTAGCGGCGATTCGTCCGCACGCAATTCCGTGCATTCGGTAAGTCGGATATCCGCTGGGATTCGACTACCTGTTTCCAACAGCACGAGGTCGCCAGGGACAAGGTCTTCGGCTGGAATCGTCTTCTCTCGACCGTCTCTCAAAACTTCACAGTTTGGAGACAGCATGTTGCGTAGCGCGGCCAGGGCTTGCTCCGCTTTCCACTCTTGCACAAACCCAAGCAGTGCATTCAAGACAATGATTGCCAGAATTGCCAAGCTGTCTGTTTGCTCGCCAACGAAGAAAGAAATCGCGGCCGCGATAAACAGAATTCCGATTAAGACATCTTGGAACTGTCGAACGAAGATTTGCAGCAGTGTCGTCTGATCTTCGGAGGGCAGTCGATTTCTGCCGAGCTGCTCCAGTCGTCGTTCGACTTCGTTAGTCGATAGCCCAGCTTTCAAGTCGACTGATTGAGTCTCCGCTACGGAAGTGCAGGTTTGCGCCCATGCCTGTTGCTGCGTCGCAATCGATTGGTCCATGCTCTAACTCCTTGGTTGGGATAGGACATTGATCGCACAGCGCGTGCCGAAAGAGATTGGGATCCGAGCGCAATTTCGTCGCGAAAAACGCTACCGATTCCGCGGCCCACCGGCTCTTCGCTGGATAATGTGGGCGGGATCGCACAGTTGCCTTATTACGGCTCGGTGCCCAACGGAGTTGGTGTGACAACCGGTGGTATCGGAGTCGGAGCTCGCTGGACGCTCCACACACTGCCAAACAGCAGAATGAAGATCAGCAAAGCCAAGAGCAAGCTGCCCAATAGACAGCCCCATTGGAAACGCGGCTTTTCAGGCTGCTGCTGAGTTTGGGTCGCCGCGTACGGATTCTTGTCCATCGATTTACTCCAATGACTTGGCGAAGGGAACCTTCGCCAATCCTGTCAGAATTGGCAAGTCAGTATTCGTCATTCGGATGTGAAAGTGACGTGCCTGCTGGAGGAATTGCGGTCGTTTGGGGGCGGTCGATGTTTTGCCGGTTTCCGGCGGTTTGGGGATGCACGTGGGAATCCCCGAACGAGTGAGAGCGAAAGTGATAGGATGGAATACACAGTCGCGTCTTCGTTTCTTGGAATCGTCCAATCACCACCATGTCAAAAAGTAAGAATGTCAGCCACTGGATTGATCTAGTGAAGGCTGGTGACTCGGTGGGTGCCAATCGTATCTGGCATCACTATTTTGACCGCCTCGTTCGCGCGGTGCGAGCTCGAATGTATGGGCAGAATCGAGCTGTCTCTGATGAAGAAGACATTGCATTGAGCGTCTTTGACAGCTTTTACGATGCGGCGAACAACGGACGGTTTCCGGATCTGTCGGATCGCGATGATCTTTGGCGGCTCCTTCTGCGGATGGCTGCAAGGAAGGTCGTTGACAAGCGAAGGCACGACCAACGTCAGCGTCGTGGCGGTGGCGTCAAGGTTCACTCTTTGAATCAGGAAGATGATGACCGCAACGTCATCGAAGCAATTGGCGACGAACCATCTCCGGAAATGGTGCTGATGATGCGGGAAACCGTCGAGCAACTTTTTTCGCATTTAGGTGTCGGGAACCTCAGAGAATTGGCGGGTGCCAAGTTAGAGGGGTATTCCAACGCGGAATTAGCCAAGCGTTTTGGCTGCTGCGAGCGGACGATTGAGCGCCGTTTGCATCTAATTCGAGAAAAGTGCCAACAGGAATTGTTCGATGAGCATGCCACAAAGAAAACTGCCAATCGCGGCTCTGGAGCGGATTGATGATGTGTGTGCAGAGTTCGAACGTTTGTGGCAAACGAATGAACCACCTGCGATCGAGCCTCGGTTGGTTGGCGACATGGAGCCAGACGAGCGCGACGCTCTGCTTGCCGAACTGATCGTTCTGGACGTTCACTATCGAAAGGCGAGAGGCGACGAGCCCACCGAGCGGGAATATCTGGAGCGATTTCCGGATGCCGGAGATGTGATTCAGGGTGCGTTTGGTCAAACGGGAAAATCAAGTCAGGCCTTTCAACCGCCTACGATCGAAAGGCTGGGAGAGCTGTTTCCCGCGTTGGAGATTTTGGAACTCGTTGGGGCCGGCGGCATGGGAGCCGTCTATAAGGCTCGCCAGGCAGGCCTTGATCGCATTGTGGCGATAAAAATTCTACCGGAGGAGTTCGGCCACGATGTTCGATTCGCGTTGCGATTTACTCGAGAAGCTCGAACGCTGGCGAAGCTAAATCATCCCAACATCGTTGCGCTCTACGAGTTTGGCAACGTCGCGGACACGTACTATTTTCTGATGGAGTACATCGAAGGCTCGACCTTGCGTGACGTCGTGAAGGCTGGCGAGTTGGCACCAACGCACGCCCTAGCCATCGTGCCGCATCTCTGTGATGCACTGCAATATGCGCATGACCAAGGCGTCGTGCATCGCGACATCAAGCCTGAGAATATTCTGATGTCTGTGGATGGGGCCGTGAAAATCGCAGACTTCGGCCTGTCGCGGATTCTTGGAAGCGAGGATCAGCAACTTGCACTGACGGCTACCCACCAAGTGATGGGGACCCCTCGCTATATGGCTCCAGAGCAACTGGAGTCTACGCATCACGTTGATCACCGA
>CAYQMZ010000218.1:0-10293 GCA_964418725.1 uncultured Pirellulaceae bacterium | reverse complement strand
CAATTCGGCGACAAGGCTAGCAGCTACGATCTAGACGGCGATGTCGCTCAACCAGCCATCGGACTGGCTATCAACATCCAGGACGACCGCGAAGCATTCGGTCCGTCGGACGATGACGACGATTTCTTTCCCGAAGAAGACATGGACGATCTAGTCAGGATCGAAGGCCTAACGCTTGCATTCGCCGACGTTACATCCGCGACGTTGGTCGCAGCCGAAAACAAACCACTGCCGATCTTGCCTTCTGCCCCGCACCTTCGCGAAAACGAACTGCTGCTATCCCAAGGGAACTCAGGCACGGTACGCTACTACGAAAGCATGGCACCGAAAGGCGCATGCTTGGTCGGCTTCCGAGTCTACGATTCACAGATCGGACGGACGCACGGAGCTCGACTGACTCCCATCTATCAGCACGACACAAAAGTCATCCTGGGCCTGGAACCTGAAGACCACTCGCAGAAGGTAACAATGGTTCGAGCCAAGCCTGGATACGCCGTTTGTGGCATTCAGTTTCAAGGTAACAGCCTGCGACGCGTTGCCTTTGCTGCTGTAAAACCTAACGGCAAACTGAACATGAAGGACACGTATCTGACGCCAGACCGACAAGAGGGCCGCGGCGACAAACACTCCTGGCAGTCGAGAGCAGCGGAACCCATTCGCGGCCTCAAGTATTCATACGCCTTCGGAATTGACGCGATTGCTTTCGTCACTGGATCAAGCTCGCCGCCTCCGAAGCGTTCACCACCGCGACTCAGCCGCGCAGGCGAGCCCATTGGTGCCTCGCCGTACAAGCGGATCTGGACCAGCGATCGCGGCAAACAAGTCGAAGCATGGCTTGTTCGTTTCAGTGAGCAACGAGTTTGGATTCAACGAGACGGCGGTATCGCTTTTCGGCTACCAATCGAAAAATACAGCTCCGCGGACCAAAAATTCCTTCAGTCTTTGAAGCAAGTCCCGCAGCAGACTGGCAAACGCAAGTCGCGATAGCTCATTGCCCCCAGTGCCCAACGCAACTGACGATGCGTTCGGGCTCTACTTCGCTTGCTGGAGTTCACTTCTGCAGTCTCTGACTATGCTTCACGCAAACTAACAGCAACGAGCCGTCTTCCGCGAGTCGTCAACGAACAAGAGCCGGTGTGCTCATCGAACACACCAGCTCTCGTCACTCGGAGACTGACTTAGTGGGCACTAGCGAGTGCTCTTGTTACTTCGGGAAGAGTTGTAGTCCGTTGCGAGGGCGAATACAGCGTCGGTTGCAACAGCAAGTGACGTTTCTTGTGAGTCACTTTCCTCCGCTGGCCCATAGAAGCGAGTGGCCAGGGCATAGGTAGCTTCCTCAACAGCCACGCCTGGATTGGTGACGTCACCGCCATCGTCCGTCTGTGGTGTGAAAGGTGAATCGACTTGGTCACCAGCTGGTAGCGTGTCGTCGACTTTTTGCTCTTTGCAGTGTTCGATCACGACTCGCTGAAGAGGCGAAACCGTGGCAACGGTTCCCACTCCAGCGACAGGCGGAACGTAACAGTCGCACGTCAGCCCGCTGCTCTTCCACCACTTTCGCGAATCATTGCCGCTGCCGCCGACAAGCAGTCCTGAACCAGGCCCGCCCCAAAGCGTATCGTTGCCGGCCTGTCCCCAGATGAAGTCAAAGCCGGAGCCGCCGTCCATGCGGTCGTTCCCATCACCGCCCCACATGAAGTCGGCACCAGAGCCACCCAACATCGTGTCATGCCCGCTGCCGCCCCACATAAAGTCGGCTCCACTGCCGCCACTCATGCAATCGTTGCCGTTACCGCCCCACAAGAAGTCAGCACCCGCTCCACCGTCCAAACAATCATGTCCGTCGTTGCCGTACAGCAGGTCAACTCCGTTGCCGCCCCACAACTTGTCATTACCACTGCCGCCATGGAGAACATCCAGGCCATCAGAGCCTCGCAACTGATCGTTGCCGTTTCCACCGACGATCAGGTCCGGTCCCGTGCCGCCATCGAGCCAGTCGTTCCCGTCATTGCCATTCAGGACGTCCAACCCGGCACCGCCTTGGATTTTGTCGTTGCCGTCGCCTCCGAACAGCACATCAAAGCCGTTACCGCCGTCAAGATGATCGTTGCCTGCCCCACCGGATAGCACATCGACGCCGTTGCCGCCTCGGATCGAGTCATTGCCAGTACCGCCCCAAACGAAATCCGCACCGTTGCCACCATCGATTTGGTCGTTGCCTGTTCCGCCGTACAGGAAGTCCACGCCGTTGCCACCTTGGATCCGGTCGCCACCGGCTCCGCCGAATACGAGATCAACTCCGTCACCCCCATCGATGTGGTCGTTGCCATCACCGCCCCAGATCAGGTCCGCTCCCACGCCGCCAAGTACCGAGTCGTTGCCCGTACCGCCGAGAATGAAGTCGAGCCCCGCCCCGCCGTCGATGTGATCGTTGCCGTCACCGCCAAGGATGGTGTCGATTCCCAGGTCACCTCGCAGTTGATCGTCTCCCGTTCCGCCAACGATTAGGTCGCCGTTTGCTCCACCATCGATCGCGTCTCGACCCGCTCCACCAAACAAGAGGTCAAATCCCTGAGCACCTTGAATCCGGTCGTCACCGCCTTGGCCAAGGATGATGTCGCTACCCGCATTGCCATCGATCTGGTCGTTGCCGAAACCACCGAGCAATATGTCGCCATCGTTTCCGCCGTGAATGATGTCGTTCCCCCAACCGCCGAGGATGAAGTCACGCCCGTCTCCGCCGTAGATGCAATCGTTACCAAAGCCACCGAAAATCAAATCGTTTCCGCCACCGCCTTCGATGCAGTCGTCACCCGCTCCGCCAAAGATGATGTCATTCTTGTCGGAACCGACGATCGTATCCGCACCTTGGCCGCCAAAGATGATCAGCCCCTTCTTGAACTCACCGCTGGCAACAATCGTGTCATCGCCGTCGCCACCCAACACAATGACGCGGCCAGTTACTTCATGAGTCGTCGTTTCACCGTTCACGTCGATACTGACCGTGCCATCCGCATTGCCAGTGACAAAGATGGAATCATCGGTTTCTGATCCATGTGCGTCCGTCCATCGGTACGAGTGGTAGCGGTAGTCGTTGTTTCCGTCGACAACCAGGTCACCTTCTTCCGTGAAGTAGACCACTTGCTCGCCGTTTTGATCGCGAGTCATTTCGGCTTGAAGCATCGATAGCTGCCGCTCGTCGAGCCCAGTCTCGAGGCGAGTCAGTTGAATTGGGCTCTCGTCGAGTTGCTCTGCATTCGCGCCGAGAGCACTCACGGCTTCCTCTGCCGAGCTGGCAGCTGCGACCAAGTCGTCCGAATTCGTCAGCTCCGCCGCAACTTGCGACAACTCAAGTAATTCACTCTCGACGTTGTCCACGGTATTAGGTCGAACGACTCGAGCATTTTGAATCGGCTCGATGATGTCATTCGCTCCGCCACTTACTTGCGCCAACAGTGGCGTGGCCTTGTCTAGATATTTGACTTTGCCTGCCGATGAACCTTCGTTGGCCATCAGGACGATGTCAAAGAAGGAGTCGTACGGCTCTTGAGCGGTTGACGCAGACTCAACGGCGTTAGGCTGAGCCACTTCGGCGGCTCCTAGCAGGTCGGCCGCGAACAATTCGCGATCCTGCAGTTTCTCGATGACAGGCGAACGGAAGTTGCGGTTTTGCTTGCGGTTCTTTGTGGTCTTGCGAGCGGACATTTCTGAGTCTCCAGATAAGTGGTTCGAACCGCTCTCACGCGATACCCGCTTGGGTATCCGAATGGTTCGTGACTTGCGGCACCTACTACCGAACGAGAGACGGGGCCCCCTCAAAGAAAAGTTGGAAAAAGATCCGAATGCCCGCCAGAGCCACTTTTTCCGCCGAAAAAGGCGTCGTGGCGTGGTCAACGGCGGCGGAGTTCATCGGCTGTTCCCCGTTTACCGGTGAGCGAAATGAGATTGAAATCAAGCGGCAAGTCGGTTCGACTTACCGGCATGACAACGCCAGCGAGGCCAAAGGAATCAACGATGAAACCAGAGAAGCCTGAACAACAGCCACGTGACACGCAGTGCAATCCAGCGTGCCCAGTCTGCGGAGGGCCGTTAATTGAGATTCGGGCGAAACTACAGTGCTCCCGGTGCCACACGATCTGCGAAACCTGCTGCGAGGGAGGCCGCGGCTGACTGCGCATTGAACGAAAAACCGTCGCCATCGCACAAACAACCGCAGTCGCCGAGGCTACGAATCCCTGTTTGTTGCAATCCACGCCCTATCCAGCCCGAACCGTCGCCGCGTCTTCCACCGACAACCGATTTCCCCTCGCCACTAGCGATTCGCGCTAGAGCCTGCGAGACGCAGTCAAGTTCAAACTAGATCTGTCGATTGCCCCCCGGTCATCGTGCGTGCCGTTGAAACTTTTGGACCACTGCAGCCAATCAGCTTACGAACTTCCAGCTGCTGGAAATGCCAGTTTGCCGCTCGTCAGTTTGGCCCAAACGACAGTGATCGGTACGCGACTCTTGCTGTCGTCGTGCGTTCGAGCAAGCTTAGCCCAGTACCCGATTCGGCACGGTTACTCCTGTCATGGTGCGGCACACCTGCACGACCCGCGTCGAAAGAAGAGTTGGTCCACCTTTTTATAAGCTCGGAGGTGACCTTCACCTGCCGCATTTCGGGAAATCACTGCGAGCGAGCGCGTCCAACCGCAGAGCTTACAAAAAAGCCAGACCGTTTCATCCCATTTGGGAACATAACTTCTCAACAGATGCGCCGCTCAGCCGAATAGACCTCGCCGTCCAATCCGTATCAATACAACGGTGACGGTGCTCGTTGATCCAAGGTTTGTCTCGTTTCGACCATTGGCTGACACTTATCAACCGTGACGCTGGGCGTTCTTGGCGTCACTATGTTGGTTTTGTCCCATGCTTGGAATCAATGAAAGAGACTCCTGTGATTAGACCCTTCCTTGTCTTCACCGCCGTATTGTGTTTGTCGACCAATCTCCTCGCTAATGTTACAGGTGACGGAGTGACCGTTCACAACACCTTGATTGATGCTCAGACCGGCGGAGCCGAATTCTACGTTGGATCTGAGACTGCGACGGTCGCAGATCCAGGTCTTGAGTTCGACGATTTCCTGGGGCTCTATGATGTGGATTTCACCGGAGGTTCGGCTTCGATGGGGCTGATTGGGAATAGTGCATTGGACGGAGTTCCGCTGTTGTTTCCGGGCGACCCAGAACCTCGGTTCGATACCTATTACTATTTCTTTGATGATTTCAACGTCACGAATGTGACGTTGGATACAGCAAGTGGCGATCTCGCACCGTTTGCAACGGTTGGAGTCGTACCGGCGGGCGATCTTGCCTTCGTTAACGAGACCGTCACGAGCAATACTGACGGGTTCTTTGTTGCCTTCGGTCCCGGTGCTGACTACAGCACGTTCTTGCCTGACAATCCTCTCGCGACCGTCGGGATAAGCTTCGAGGCACAGGCGGTTCCTGAGCCCAATTCGATGGGTGTTTGGCTGGTTCTATTGACCTGCTTCACGGCCGCACGTCGGCGGTTACGACGATCGTAGTCGTTTAGACAAGAGCGAAGCTGTTTAGTAGTGGCATAGTGGCTAACGCTTCACTTGCCACTTGTTTCTAAACGCTTCCGGAGTTTCGCCGGAAATCCGCTGAAAGAATTTGACGAAGTTGGTCGACTCAGAAAAGCCCAGTGTGTCAGCTACCAGATACACTGGGCTACTCGAGTATGCGAGCAATCGGCGAGCCTCCGTTAGGACACGCTCGTCGATGAGTTCTTTTGGAGTCTTGCCAGTCGAGCTATCACAAACGCGGCAAAGCGTTCGATAGGAACAGCCAAGCCGTTGGGAATACCACTTGGCTTCCCGACGCATCGTAAAGCACTGCTTTAGCTCAGCCATGAAAGTCAGGAACAACGGGTCCGGCAGAATCTGTTTGTTGTTCGCGGAACTATCAATCGCAGCATTGTAAGAAAAGCACGTGAGTGCCTGCATCAGATTGCGCGAGACCTCACCTCGACGCCATTTACCAGGTTCATTCTGTTGACTGGACAAAAGCTGGAATAGACGGTCGCCGAAGCGATGATCTTCTTCAGGAAGGTCGGTCGCGACCGGCCAAACATATTCCGAAGGAAACTGAGAAACGTTCGACTCTGGTGCGTAGAAATCTCCCGAAAGCACGTCCGGACGGAACACCAGCATCCAAGCGTCGACATCGCTCCCATGATGAAACGAATGGACTTGGTCTGGACCGACGTGAATAAGCGTACCGACAGCGCATTCATAATTTACGAAATCGATCATGTGAGTGCCGTCCCCCGAGGTGAACAACATGACCATATGGAAATCGAGACGCTGCGGTGCGGCCGGTTCATGAGGAAGCTTCTTCCGTGACAGCAAATCAGCAAGGCGCAATACTTGAAATCCGCTCTCAATGGTTTGCTTCCACGGTACGCGCTGGATTTCCATCATGAACGTTCCAATTGCTAAGAGTTGTAGAGCTCGCGGGCCGCCGCAACGCAAATCGTAATCTCAAGCTCGATTCAGTATCCTAATCGTCAAAAAGAAATGTCCATCCTTGACCATTCGTTGACACCTTTCGACCGCGGTTACCACCTCCTTTAGCGAATATGATGAGGGAATTGGCGGTTCGGTAGAGCCGGACTTCGCACGCATGCAGAAAACTTGAGATTGGTCAACGAGAACTATGAACATCTTCAAGGGTGATCGGCCATCGTTTATTGACGAGGCCGCGTTGGAGTACATGACGACGCTCTCTGCTAAGCGAGAGGTTCCCGCACAGGAAGGTCTGAGAGACGCGACTAAGAACGTTCCTATGTCGATCATGCAAATCGGCATCGATCAAGGTCAGTTGTTCGGTTTACTAGCGCTTCTTTGCAACACCAAACGAGCAATCGAAGTGGGCGTATTCACGGGATATTCTGCACTCAGTGTTGCTAAGCACTTGCCTAAGGACGGGACGCTGGTGGCCTGCGATGTGTCGACCGAAACTACAGCCATCGGCGAGCGATATTGGGCGCAGGCCGGAGTTCGAGACCGCATCGACTTGCGAATTGGACCAGCCGTCGAAACACTCGACTCGCTTATCGCAGAGAAACAGGCGGGGACTTTTGATTTTGCGTTTATTGATGCTGACAAAGCTTCGCTACACCGGTACTACGAGCAGTGTCTTGAGCTTCTTCGGCCCGGCGGCCTCCTTGCCGTTGACAACCAATTCATGTTCGGGAGAGCATTTCGGCCGGAGTACGACAATGAGGACGCAGTTGCAGTGAATGCTCTTACGGCAAAGGCGTTTGACGACGAAAGGGTCGAGCCAGCGTTGCTCGCAGTTGGAGACGGTTTGCTCTTGGCTCGTAAGGCGTAACGTCTATTCGTCTCGCAACTCCTGAGCGACTGTTAGGTAATAGTTCCGGCCGGTTGCCGTCACGCAACGTTCTCCCAACATTGTGAGTGCGTCGGCCTTGAGCAACTTGGCGCGCGCCGAGTCCGGGTCGAGTGCAAGTAAGTGGTCCACCAGTTGAGCTGTCCACTGCGCGTCACCTTTTGAAAAGGCGTTCTTCGCTCGTTGGTAGAGCGTGTCTTCACTTCCGACGAGTTCCACCATGCGACCGGCTTCCTCGCGAGGCGTGAGTCGAAACAGACTGGTCGGATTTCCGTCGAACCAACCGAGATAGAAATCGAATACGCTACGTACGCCCCACTCAGGATGGCCGTAGTACGGATGCAAGTAATCTTTCGATGCGAATCGCTCGGGTAGTTTCGCGTATTCGACAAGCTGGTCCGGTGTGAGGCCTTTGTTCATACCCTCGACCGTTTTGTCGTGAATGAATCGCACGGCGTCTCGATAGTTAGTGAGGTACTCGTGCACTTTGGCTTCACCAATGATCGGTCGAGTATGCCCACCGACGAGCACGGCAGGTTTCTCTTGCAGCATTTTGTCCAGGCTTTTGGCCCAAAGTCGTACATCACGTCGTGGAGTGCCGCGGATCGCATACAGATTCGGAAACGATTTGTAGAAATTGTCGCCGGCGAAAAGGACTCGCTGTTTCGGAAGCCACACGTAGAGTTGGTCGTTCGTTTCGCCCGGTGCGGAGACGAGTTCCAATGCGATGCCAGCGATTTCGATTCCTTGCCGATCGCCCTTCATCCGATGCGTCGGTTTCGAGGTCGTTCCTTTCGCTTGAAAAATGCTGCTGCTGCGTTGTGGACGTTGAGCAGGGGCAACTCCGTTATTGATCCGCTGAGCGTCCGGCAATGCGAACCCGGCTTGGCGCTTTCCACGTATCTTTTGAAACGTAACTCCACCGTTGGCGAGCGGTAGACCTTCGGAACCGAATCTACCGTGAGCCCAGATCTGTGGCTTCGCATCTCCCACAAACACACTGGCACCGCCGGTATGATCGGGATGGCTGTGGGTAAGGACGATTCCCTTTACCGGTCTGTCAGTAATCTTTCGAAATTCCGACAGGATCAACGCACCTTTGGTAATATCCATCCCTGCATCAATGACGACCACACCGTCGGTTCCGACAATCATCGACACTGTGGAAACCGTATGACCGACTGACGTGTAGACACCATCGGCAACACGAATCACCTCCGGTATGAATTCAGCGTTTCGCTTTTTGAGTCGAGCGGTCGCTGCCGATTCTTGCGCGGAAGAAGGTGAAAGAAAAGCAACGGCGAGCATGACTACCGCAGCTGGGTGGATTAGTCTCATGGCGAACGCTGGCTTAGGGTATGGGATTATGCGTTCTGCCATGATAACGCTTCCAGAATCAGAACCTTAGCCCCAACGCGTTCTGATCACCGGATTGTCGCTATCCATCATTGCCCGCGAGGCTCAATCTTCTGTTTACTTATCGCCGACGACGAAAGAGTGTAAGACAGCCAAGTCCGCAAGCAACCATCAGGCCTGTTGCGGGCTCCGGTACAGGCGATGTGGTAAAGCCAACCGTTAGAGTCTTGCCCAGTGTTCCGTAGTCGGTGCCTGCACCAAGCTCGACCATGAAGCCGCCGTTCGGGTATTTTTGTGGGACAGGAATACCCGTCCCGAACAAGTCAGCCACCGCAAGTTCGAATCCGCTGGGGAGCAGACTGATAGCCAGACCGGCCGTAAGCTCCGCGTCACCGCTTGTTAGAGAAGCAGAGTCGACAAAGTTGTCATCAAATCCAAAGTAGTAGCGATCAGCGACGCCCTCCGGAAATAGCGTTGTCGAAAGTCCTTCGTTGCTTACAAGCGTCATCGTCATGGAATCGCCCGTGAAGTCGACATCATGAATCGTCGCAAACTGACTTAGTTCGACTCCCGGATCAACAACGCTCGCTGCATTTACCTGGAAGTGGTCTCCGTGCCCCCCGTGACCGTTGCGCTCTCAAAAGTGTTTGAAGCACTCAAATTGTCACCCAACACGTCAGCGTGTGTCAGAGCTGAAAAACAAGGAAAGAGTAGTCCCGTCGTTAGGGCAAGGCGCGCGATTCGTAGCATCAATGATGTTCCTCAAGGATCGAGTTTCGGAAAGCAGATAGTCGGCTGTCTGATTCGGTCGACGTACCTGCGGATTTGCGATTCCGCAATCTAGAGAGCCCGCGGAAAAGAGTCAGGCTCATAAACGAAAATCGAGTCTTCAAAATTGGACAAGTGACTTTAGCTTCGTCCTGCTCGATGTCGTGGAAAGACGATTTCTGACAGAATCGACGTTAGGTCCTGCATCAATTGGAGTTCGCAAAATGATCAATTCAAGACAGCCGACCGAAGGTGTTCCACTTGTGGATTGGCAGGCATCGAAGGTCCGGCCGTACAAACTGTACCGACTCGAAGAGTTGCGTGGGACTGTGCCCCGGGACGGACATGATCCCAAGATCCCTCATCGCATCGGGTTCCATGCCATGATGTTGGTAACCGATGGCAGTTTCGAACACGGCTTCGATTTTCAAGTCGTAAGATTCACCAAGAACCAATTGATCTACATAGCTCCCAACCAAGTACACCATTTCGTCAAGAGCAGGCGAGCGCACAAAGCCTTCATACTCGCGTTTCAGCCCGAAATTCTGCCAGCTGAACTATTGCAACTGGATGGCGAACGAGTTCCATGGTCGATCATGTGCTACCGATGGCCGGGCCTTACTACGCTCAAACCAAAAGAAACCCGGATTCTTTCGGAGCAGTTAGCATTTCTGGATAAGCTTCACGCGATTGCCCCGGACAGCAACGGAGCCGCAGAGAGATACAATGTCTGTGCGATCATTGCGTTTGCTTT
>CAYQMZ010000217.1:0-10307 GCA_964418725.1 uncultured Pirellulaceae bacterium | reverse complement strand
CTGTTGGTTGATCTCTGCCGTAATCGTTTGGTTGATCTTTCGTCGTTGCTCTGGTGGCGTGTTGTCGGAATCGTACTGCTTCAAATATCGACTGCCAGAGACGATATCAACGTCGCCGACCGCCGCTCTTTCGACAAACTTTGGGATCCGCTGCGGTTCGTGCTGCCCGTCGCAATCGATCGTAACCACGACTTCATAATCATGCTTGGCTGCGTACTTGAAGGCTGTACCGAGCGCCGCGCCGTATCCTCGATTTTCCGGATGGACCTCTAGGTAGATGTCGTCGCGCTTCTTGAGCAATTCAAGTGTTCCATCCGAAGAGCCATCGTCGACTACCAAGACATGCTCGCTGAAGCGAGCGACTTCGTTCAGCACTTGGTCGACTGATTTGACTTCGTTGAAGACCGGGAGGGCGGTCAGGGATCTAATCATGAATGCTCTCGTGAGAGTTCGACGGTTCCCTGCATTCTAGGAGCACCAAACCTAACGTCAACGCGGCAAACCGCTTGCGTCAAATATGAGGGTTGGCTAGTGGGGATTGGTGGAGTTTGCTGCGCGAATCACCAAGTTTTTGAGACATCTCATAAATAAGATCGATCGCCCAATCGTAACAAAATGTCACCGCCGGTCGTTAGCGCCAAGTAAGCGGATCGCACTCTTGCTCGCTAGCCCAGACCTTTGCCGTGGAGAATTCTTGTTTCAGCAGATCTGAAAGTAGCACCAATGCAAATCGTTCGCTTGCGTAGTGACCGGGTAGCACGAGCGCTATACCGTTGGCTTTTGCCTCCAGGCAAGTGTGGAAGTTGGTCTCGCCGGTAACCAAGCAATCACAGCCAACTCGTTTGGCCTGTTGTAAGAATTGTCCCGCACTTCCGCAGGCAACGGCGACCTTGCGAATCGATTGCAGTGGCTCGCCAACCAAATGAAGTCCGTCGAGTTTCAAAAAGCCCTTCACGTTCTGAACAAACTTCTTTAGCGGTAACGCCTCGGCTAGGCTACCGAATCGACCGGAACCCAGTTGGTCTGGATCCCCGTCAAATGGTTCGAGAGGTTGAGGACTGATAACACCTAGGCCCTCCGCCAATCGCTGGTTGATTCCGTTTTCGGCTGAATCGAACGACGTATGTGGGCTATAAACGGCGACTTTGTTTTCGATCAGGTCAAGAAGCATCTCGCCGGTCGTATTGTCCGCGGTAATCCGTTTTAAGGGACGAAACGGCAGCGGATGATGCGTGATGACCAAATGAGCCTGTCGTTCGATCGCTTCCTTGACGCTTTCGGGAGTGATGGTCAGGCAGGTCATGACACGATCGGCAGGTCGACCTCGGTCACCGATCAGGAGTCCGACGTTATCCCAGTCTTCCGCGAGACGTCGTGGCGCAAAAGATTCCAGGAATTGGCAGAAGTGTTGAACCGTTGGCATCGCTTGGCCCTAGTGAATTGGACAGAAGGTCGTCATCATAGTGCTAGGTGGATGTCGCTTAAACACATGGTTTGCAGTGCAACCAATGCCAAGTGACCCAGCCCGATCGTCTGGCGCGACTGAAGTGCAGGCCGAACGTGAGAAGGTACCACCCTGCCAGCCGACTGATTTGTTGATTAAGCGGAGATGATCCGTGTCTGAAATAAAGATTGGAATCCAACTGACGTCGTTACGTCAACCGTTTCGGCGCGCCATCGATAGTGCCAAACGTTTGGGGGTGACGGCCGTTGAAATCGATGTGCGAGAACATCTGAGTCTGCGCGAGATGTCGGACACGGCGTTGCGACAGGTTCGGAAGATTTTGGACGATGCGCATCTGAAAGTCTGTGCCGTCAGCTTTCGCACACGCAGCGGTTACAACGTCTTGGAGCGACTTCAGGAACGAATCGAAGCCACGAAACGCGCTTTGGATCTCGCGTACAAGCTAGGAGCCAACTGCCTGGTCAATCAAGTTGGAAGAATCCCAGAAGATGGCGAAGGCGAAGAATGGGACACGTTGATCGACGTGTTGACTGAGTTGGGCAAGTACTCTCAACGAGCCGGCGCATTTCTAGCTGCAGAAACGGGCAGCGAAGATTCGGCGGTGCTTGCCAAGTTGATTGACGCGCTGCCAGAAGGCTCCCTTGGTGTGACGCTGAATCCCGGCAACCTTATCGTGAACACTTTTTCGGCAAGCGACGCGATCAATCACTTGGGTCGCAACGTAATGTACGTCCGAGCCAAAGATGCTGTGAGAGATCTAGCGCAAGGCCGTGGCTTGGAAGTTCCGTTGGGCCGAGGTTCTGCGGACTTTCCCAACCTCGTGGGGCGTTTAGAAGAATACGGTTACCGAGGCTACTTTACTGCGACGCGAGAAAATGCGAGCGATCCGGCCAGCGAGTTGGCAATGGCCGTCGAGTTCTTAAAAAACATTTGAAGTCTTTCGCCGGCATTCCTTCCCAATCTGACGCCCTGATAAGAATGGAAAATACGACATGAAGAGCCGACCCATGCGAAACACTACGATGATCCTGTCGTCCCTGCTGATTGCCTTTTTGACTAGCTTTGCAGTGGCTCAGGAGGCAAAGAATCAAGGTGCGGATTCGAAGCCAACCGCCAATCCAGAACCGCTCGACGAATCCGCCGTCGTGGAAGGTGGCGTCAAAACGAAATCGGGAGTTGTCACTCAGAAAGAACTGTTTGACAAGTTTATCCGCAGCATGAAAAACACGGTCATGGTGGGCCGATTCACGATTGACGGGATGGACGAAGGAAAGCGGCGCGAAGAACGCTACGAAATCAAACGAGTCGTGAAAGCTGACGAGGGCGATTTTTGGAATATCTTCGCTCGCATGAAATTCGGCGATGTCGATGTGACTTTGCCATTTCCTGTTGAAGTGAAATGGGCAGGCACCACGCCAGTTATCACGGTCGATGAATTGAAGCTGATCGGCATGGGCGACGCCTTCGACGCCCGCATCGTAATCTCTGACAACAAGTACGCCGGCACTTGGCGACACGGGAAGGTCGGCGGACTGATGTTCGGACGAATTGAGCCTGCCGAGTCAGGAAAGCCAGTCGAGAAGCCGGCAGAAGAAAAAACGCAGTGAGTAAGCGAACGCCGAGTCCTGATCGCCCTTGATGCGATCGGCTGTCGTCGGCCTTTTCCTGACTCGGTGGATCGGAGTTTGACCTCGACGATCCACTTCGTTCCGGTCGACTAAAATCGTTCCCACGTTAGGTTGCGATCACACGATGGAAGTGAAGTTTGACTTCGCGATCAACGACTCGTCGTACACCTTCGACCAAGCAACGTGGTTCGTTGTCTTCTTGGCCGCGTCGAATGATGTCTTCGAGCTTTGTTCCTGGAGCGACGGACATCGTCTCTTGGTGAATAATCTGATTACCGGCATCCAGTTCGGGCACGATGAAATGACACGTTGCCCCGAACGTGAGCATGCGTGATTCGTACGCATCGTGATAGGGCTTAATGCCTGGGAATCCAGGAAGCAGGCCGTGATGCAAATTGATGATGCGACCGCCGGCATACTTCCAGCAAGTGCTGGCCGGTAGCACTCGCATGTATCGAGCAAGCAGAACGTAGTCGACGTTGTACTTGTCGAATAGCGTTACCATTTCGTCTTCGTCTGGATTGCCTTTGCCGTCACCGATGAACTCCCACGGGACATCAAACTGTTCCGCGATTCCTCGGCAAGCTTTACGGTTACCAATCATGACGGCCGGCTCAGCCTTGATCTGCTTGTCGCGAATCGCTCGCAGTACTGCCAACGCAGGTTCCGGTCGATACGTCGCACAAATGGCTAGTCGCGGCTTGTCGGCTCGTTCGTCCGGTGACCACACTCGCACCGACAGCTTCTTGTGACTGCCGATTTGTGCCAAACCCTCTCGCAGACCTTCGAAGCGTTCTTTGGGTAGCTCGATGCGAATCAGCATGGCGAAGACGGCTTCCTCGTCATGGTCATACATCTGGATTTCGCCAATATTCGCGCCCTCGCCAGTCACGTAGTGAATGATTGGATCGGCGAGGCCTGAGTTATCGGGACCTACAGCAGTAATGACAACTTGCATTTTCGTCACCTAAGGTTGAACGACGATTCGTTCTCAAATTCGAATCTAGTTGACTTGTTGTTGCATGGCAGATTGCTATGCGCTAATGACGCTGCCGGCTTCATCGCAAAGAGCTTTGGCTTCGTCCATGTCTTTCGCTTCGGCGATAAGCCTGACAATTGGTTCCGTATTGCTGGCTCGGACCAACAACCACTTACCTGGAAAGTCGAGTCGAAGACCGTCCATTCGGTTACTTTCGGCCGCGCTAAAGTGTTTCTCCAGCTTTTCGAGCCCCGCGGCCACTGCATCTGCGGGCATCGTCACCTTCGTTTTGTAGATTTCGTAACGAGGCAGCTCTTTCGCCAGTTCGCTGAGCTTCATTTCGCGATCAGCCATCGCGTTCAGGACCATCGCCATACCAACGAAACTATCACGCACATAGCCAATTCGAGGGTCGATCGGTCCACCGTTGCCCTCGCCTCCGAATACCGCCTCGTTTTTGATCATCACATCGGCGACGTTGGCCTCTCCCACTTTAGATCGGAAGAATGGCACGCCGTATTTCTCAGCGAGGTCTTGTGACATGCGGCTGGTCGAGCAATTCGTAACGACAACGCCGGGAGTCTTGCGAAGAATGTGATCCATGCAAATCGCAACGGTGTATTCCTCGCCCACATAGTTTCCTTGCTCGTCGATCAGTGCCAAGCGATCGGCATCGGGATCTTGGCAGAAACCAACGACTACCTCGTTACTGCGGACATCGTTTGAGACGTCGACTAAGTTTGCGGCGGTGGGTTCTGGTGTATGTGCAAAGATGCCCGTGGGGTCTGCTCCCAAGGAAACGACTTCGCAGCCCAGTGCTTCGAGCAGTCTGTTGCCGAGTAGGCCGCCGGCTCCATGATTTGAATCAATGAGGACTCGGAATTGCTTGGCCCGAATCTTTTCAACATCAACGATCGAAAGAACTCGGTTCAGGTGTTCGGCGTGGGGATCGGCGTGCTCTTCAACGGAACCGATATTGGCGTGATCAACCCATGCCACCTGGGGTTCGTGATATCTCTTGAGGACGCGCTCACCTACCTCACCGGGGACAACGCGTCCGTCGCTGCCGAACAGCTTCATGCCGTTGTATTCGGACGGATTGTGACTGGCGGAAATCTGAATCCCGCCGGCTGCCTTCAGTTGCCGGATCAAGATTCCAGTGGTTGGTGTCGCGGCAACGTCCGCATCGATCACGTGACGACCGACGGCTTGTAAGCTGGACCGAATCACGTCCGCCAACATCCGCCCCGTGGCTCGGCCGTCGCGAGTGATCACAATCGAGCCGGCATCCAACTCGGCCGCCAATGCGCAGGCGTATTTGGACGCGACCTGAGGAGTCAACGTATCGCCGACGATACCTCGCAGACCGGAGACACTGATGATGGGTTGGTTTGGCATGGGTACTCACTTTCAGGGGGCGGGCAACGAAATTTGCCACTGGGAACCATAGCTTTTGAAACTTGGTCGGGCTGAACGGTCTGTCCTTGTTGTCGGCTCATAATAGGCTTTGATCTTCCCACGCCACAACGGTTGCTAAAGTCGTCACAGACCGCCTAAAATTTGGGTCACTTGAAGCATTTAGGAACCAATATGTCTGCTGCTACGTTTGATCTGGAATCTGTCCTTGCGAAGGTCTCTGAGGCTATTTCGGCCGGTAAAATCACCGAAGGAGCCGAGAAGAATATCCGCTGCTGGCTTTCTGAGCCCCGATATGCTGCCTACGCCAATGACGTTGCCCAGCACGTTGAAGAGGGCAAGTGGCAGACATTGGACGACGTGTTTTGGACGATCATCCCGTTCGGCACTGGTGGTCGTCGGGGGAAAATGTACCCATTCGGCTCGAACGCCATCAACGATCGCACGATCGGCGAGAGCGCGCAGGGCTTGGCCAACTACGTGAAGGAGCATGCCAGCGGTCCGCTTTCGTGTGCCATTGCGTTTGACACGCGGCATCGATCGACTGAGTTCGCGCGGTTGTGCGCTGGAGTCATGGTGGCTGCGGGCTTCAAGGTTTACTTGCTGGATGAAATTCGCAGCACACCTGAACTGTCTTTCTTGGTTCGCTACAAGAATTGCAGCTGCGGCATCATGGTTACCGCAAGTCACAACCCGCCTAGCGACAACGCCGTGAAGGCTTACTGGTCGACCGGTGGGCAAATCTTGCCGCCGCATGACAAAGGCGTGATTGACCGCGTCATGAATATCGATTCGATCGAGGTCGCGGACTTCGATGAGGCGATGGCCTCTGGCAAAATCGAACTCTGCAAAGAGGAAGTGGACAAGGCCTACATGGAAGCCTTGAAGGAGCAACAGTTCGCTGGCTCGCGCGACGTGAAGATCATCTACTCGCCACTGCACGGTGTTGGTGGCACTGCCGCAATGCCGGCGCTCCAAATCGATGGCTTCAAGGACGTAGAGCTCTTTGGGCCACACGCGGAACCCGATGGAGACTTTCCCAACGTTCCTGAGAATGTGTCGAATCCGGAAAACGCAGCGGTGTTTGATTCGATGATTGCTCGAGGACAAGAGATCGGTGCCGACATTGCCATGGCAACCGATCCTGACTGTGATCGACTGGGATGTGCGGCACCGCTTACGTCGGACACTGCTGGGCCTTGGGCAACGTTCAACGGCAATCAAATCGGCGCGTTGTTGGGTGACTACATTTTTTCAAAGCGAGCTGAGGCTGGCACGCTGTCGGCTGACCACTACATGGTCACGACACTAGTGACGACGCAATTGGTGGGGCGGATCGCAAAGTCCTACGGCTTAAAGTGCTTTGACAATAACTTGGTCGGTTTCAAATGGATTGGCGGGGTCATGGACGAGCAAGGTCCGGACAAATTCGTTTACGGCACCGAAGAATCGCATGGCTATTTAGCTGGCCAGCACGCACGCGACAAAGACGGAGCCGTTGCGACCATGCTGATGGCGGAACTGGCTGCCGAGTGCAAAGCGAACGGCCAAACGCTACACGCGAAACTTGCGGAGCTTTATACCAAGCACGGCTATCATGCCGAGCGACTTGTAACGCAACGCATGGAAGGTTCCGAAGGCATGGCACTGATGCAGAAGCTGATGGCCAAGTTTCGGTCAGATCCACCTACGGAGTTGGCGGGTGTTAACGTGGCTGCCGTTCGAGATTACAAGGCGAACACGATTACGAAAGCCGGTGGAAGTCCTGAACCGCTCGAGGGTCCGACTGGCGATTTGGTGATTATGGATTTGGAAACCGAAGGTAACTACGTGGCGGCCAGGCCATCTGGTACGGAGCCAAAAGTCAAGTTCTACATGTTCACCTACTTGCCACCAGGCGACATTCAATCGCTGGAAAAGGCTCAGGAAGACATGGCGGCTAGGCTCGACGGCTTCCAGGCGGACCTTGAAAAGTTTGCAGCAAGCGTAAGCTAAACGTTCAGCGTGACCACTCGATGCAGTAACTGAGTTCACGCTCGACACCAAGCAGCAACTTTGGGCACGTTCGAGCCTTACTGGCTCTCGAGACACATCCAACCAAATAGATCCAATTCAAAAGCGATTCGTTTCGGATGGGTTAATTTCGTCCGAAAGCCTGGGCGCCTATCGGCTTCCCCTGGTCAACAAGCTACCGTCCGCACCGAACTTGGGGGAATGACCGTGAGAATTTGCTTTGCCACCTTGCTCTGGTCGTTGCTCAGTTCGCTGCTTGTCACTGGGCTTCTGACCGCGGCCGAATCATCATCGACTCCGAATATCGTATTCATACTTGCGGACGATCTGGGTTACGGAGACTTGTCTTGCTACGGCCATCCTGTTGCGAAGACGCCTAACATCGACCAACTGGCAAGAGATGGCGTGCGGTTTACGCAACACTATTCCAATGGACCGGAATGCAGCCCAACACGAACAGCGTTGCTGACTGGGCGATACCAGCAACGTACTTTGGGGCTTGAGTGTGCGATTGGGACGGGTAACGTAGGTCGCTATGACCACGCCATCACGCGGGCGGAGAATCGTGATCTAGGACTGACGCCTTCTCTGGCGATCTTGCCGCGAGCGATGCGTGACGCTGGTTACCAATGCGGAGTGTTCGGCAAGTGGCATCTTGGCTACGAGCCAAAATTCAATCCGATGGAATACGGTTGGCACGAGTTCTTTGGCTACTTGGGCGGTAACGTTCACTACTTCAACCATCGAGAAACAAGTGACTTGCACGTGTTGTTTCGCGGACGATTGCCCGTACATCGCGAAGGGTACATGACGCACTTGATCACTGATGACTCGATCGATTTTATTCGGCGACATGCTGCCGCGAAGCGACCGTTCTTCGCGTACGTATCGCACGAGTGTCCTCACTTTCCTTTCCAAGGTCCGAAGGACGTAAACAAGCAAGTCACGGCAGAGAATTGGATGGAACGCGACGCCGACGCATACGTGGCCATGCTCGAGGATCTTGATCGTGAAGTGGGCCGCATTGTGAAGTGCGTGGAGGAAGTCGACGCTGTGCGGAAAACGCTGATTGTGTTTGCTTCGGACAACGGCGGTTTCGCCGGTGCAGCTCACATGGGACCGCTGCAAGGTGCGAAGGGAACGACGATGGAGGGCGGAATTCGCGTGCCGCTGGTTATGCGTTGGCCGGGAAAGATCCAGCCTGGTACGACGAGTGAACAAGTTTGTGTCACGTTCGATCTCACCCGATCCTTCCTAAACATGGCCAATGCGAAAGTCGACAAGGAACGGCTTGATGGCTACGACATTGTTTCGCATGTCGCCGACCGAAAACCTGATATCAAGCGCACACTGTTTTGGCGTGGACGCCGAGGTCAGCGTACATGGCGAGCAGTTCGAGACGGCGACATGAAGCTGGTCGCGAAGCAGGATGCGAAGGGGCGGCAGGAGTGGCTATACGATGTTGCGGCAGACATCGGCGAGCAGACCGATCTTCGGAGTTCCAAGCCGAAAGAGGCGATTCGGCTCCGCAAGTTGCTGACCGATTGGGAGCTGAAAATGGCTGATTCTGCTGGTCAGACGGTCAATCCGTAAGCCCCTGCACGTTCGGCGGTAACTTTATCGCCAGCAAGTTAACCGGTGCCCAATGTTTCGGTTTCCCCATAAGTGGTGAAATCAAACTGATAGCGGAGCCGATTAATGGAAGTCCTGTCCGACAAACGATTTGTGATCGCTGGCGGCAGCGGCTTCTTGGGGACTTCGCTCGCACAATACTTAACCGAAGCAGGTGCCAAAGTCACCGTCTTGGCTCGTCGGCAGCCTCGCAACGCGGCAGATTGGCAATTCGAACTTTGGGACGGGCGAACTGTCGGGGCTTGGGCGTCGACGTTGGATGGCGCGGACGGCGTTGTGAATCTGGCAGGTCGCACAGTCGATTGCATTAAGACGCCGGACCACCAAGACGAGATTTTGCGTTCGCGTGTTGAGTCGACTCGCGTGCTAGGGCAGGCGATGCGCAGTATTTCAACGCCGCCGCCGGTTTGGGTCCAGATGAGTACGGCTCACATATACGGCGACCCTCCGGCAGTTCGTTGTGACGAAGGATCGGCCTACGGCTATGGTTTGGCTCCCTTTGTTGCAAAGCAATGGGAAGCAGAGTTCGAAGCCAGCCGACTTCCTGAACAGCGGGGTGTCGCTGTCCGTACGAGCTTTGTGATCGGAATAGATCGTGGCGCAGGAGGTGGTGCGCTCGGGACGCTGGGAATGTTGGCTCGGATAGGTCTCGGCGGACGCGTTGCGTCCGGCACACAGGGAATGAGTTGGATTCACGAACTGGATATGAATCGGATTTTCGTCGAGGCGTTGCTCAACGATTCAATGAGCGGTCCGTATATCGCTTCGTCACCAAACCCGGTTTCGCAGGTTCAGTTTATGTGGCTGCTCAGAAATGCCCTGGGAATACCAATTGGCTTGCCGGCGTTCGAGTGGATGGTCCGGATCGGCGCTCCGTTGCTGTTGAAGACAGATCCTGAGTTGGCGTTGTACGGTCGGTACGTTGTGCCGAAACGCCTGCAGGATTCCGGCTTCGAATTCCGCTGGCCCGATTTAGCGGAAGCCTTCAAAGACCTGTTGAGTTGAGAGCTTGAAACGCATCCCTGGTCATCGCGATACGCGTGCCGCTTTGACGGTACGCGATGTTGGCTAGTTGTCTTCGGCGACGCCGGCACGTTCCATCGCGTCGTCAATGAAGTAGTTAATGTCCTCGGCTTCATCGGCATGCAACACGTCGTAGGCATGTGCCGCGTTG
>CAYQMZ010000216.1:1199-10323 GCA_964418725.1 uncultured Pirellulaceae bacterium | reverse complement strand
CATTAATGCTGGTGGTCCTTACACGATTTCGGAGGGCGAACCTCTCACTGTCGTGGGGACAGCCGTTGGTACGCCTACATCCGTCGGGTGGGACTTGAATGGCGATGGCGACTTCTCGGATGCGAGTGGACTGACACCGGCAACGCTGACTTGGACGCAACTCAACGGTTTGGGGATTAACGACAGCGGCGATACAACGATCGCGATGCAAGTCAGCTACTCAAGCGGCCAAACGTTGACCGCGAATACCACGCTGAACATTGCTAACATGCCACCCACAGCCAGTGGTTTGTCGTTGGTTGGAGGTAAGCTGGATCTTACGAATGCAGAAGCGACGCAATCCAGTAGATGGGCAGGGCAAGATTTCTCCGCCGGCCTAGCCACTGACAAAGACCTTGGAAACTTCACGCATACATCGGGTGCAACATCAGATCCGCGTCCATGGCTGAACCTCCAATTAGAGCAAACGACAAGTGTTCAATCGTTGCGAATTCACAATCGCGACGACTGCTGCGGAGATCGATTGCGGGACATAACCGTCACGCTACGCGATGATCAGGGCAACACGGTATATGCATCCGATCTTCTCAACGCTAACAACGCCCTTGGCTCTCCTGAGTTCCTCGACTTAGCCCTGCCGAGTGCGGTTTTAGCAAAGTCTATCCGTGTTACTCGCAACACGCCCAACAATGTGAATTCGACGGCGGTGATTGAATCCGAGAAACGAATTCTCTCCATTGGCGAAGTTGAAGTTTTTGGCCTTCGTCTGAACGAAGGGACACCAGCGAATACGATCAATATTGGATTGCCCGGTGGTACGGACGAGTCTTCGGCAGATCGAAGCAGCCTCAAATACAGCTTCGACTTCAACAATGATGGCGACTTCACGGACGCTGGTGATGTCAGCGGCCAGACTTCACCGACCGCGGGCATTCCAGCGAGTGTCTTTGCTGACAGCGGTCAACGAACCATTCGTGGTCGAGTCCAAGACAAAGACGGTGGCTTCACAGACTATCTAACCAGCTTCGAAGTCGTGGAAGTCCTGCCTACTTTCACCCTCAGCGGAGCTGACAGCTCAACTGAGGGCTCAAACTATCAGCTCACCATGTCCGACCCTGTCGATCCCGGCTTAGGCGATATCCTGACTAGCATCACCATCGACTGGGGCGATGGCACACCGATTGAATCTTTCGGTCCAGCAACGCGACAGTTCAACCACTCCTTCGCTAACAACGCTGCAGGTGGAAATATCATTCGTGTTACTGCAACCGATTCCGATGGCAGCACGATTGTGACAAAAACGGTAAGCGTAACCAACGCGTCTCCCGTCGTCTCGGACTTGGCAGTAACTCGCGCAGACGCTC
Source organism: uncultured Pirellulaceae bacterium (assembly GCA_964418725.1). GTDB lineage: Bacteria > Planctomycetota > Planctomycetia > Pirellulales > Pirellulaceae > CAYNJG01. The sequence continues at coordinate 8,959 of CAYQMZ010000216.1, read as the reverse complement.
AAACACCTATTCGCGAAGGCGACTTGATCAAACTGACTGGTACAGTCACGGATCCTGGGACGCTTGATAACCAAACTCTCATGATCAACTGGGGAGACAACTCATCACCGGAGCAATTTACGTTGCCCGCTGGTAGCACAACATTCGATGTCCGTCACCGTTACGTTAACGACGGTCAATTTACGGTTACCGTTGCCTCCAGTGACGGTGATGATGACAGTGGCAATGCTGACGCCACGGTGACCGTTGCTAATGCAGTACCCGTTCTTTCGCTCAGCCTCGACGCCACCGCGATCGATGAATCTGGGGAAGTTCGTTTATCGGGAGCCATCACCGACGCCGGTATCAGCGACACGCATGACTTAGTCGTCGATTGGGGAGATGGAACGACATCTCCCCTGTCGCCTGAAGGCCAGAGCTTCACAAGCTCGCACCGTTACGAAGACAACGCAATCGCGCCTGCGACATCGTATGCGATCCGGGTCACTGCAACAGACAAGGCGGATTCGAGTAGTTCGGCCACCGGCAACATCAACGCGACGGTTAACAACGTTCCAACGCAGATCGTGTCTGCTACCACGAATGCTCAAGATTACTCTACTGCCAGGCAGCCCGGTCAGCCGGTCTCGCTCGAAGCGATTTTCTCCGATGTTAGCAGCGGCGACACAGCATTCACGTACTCCATCAATTGGGGCGATGGTTCACCCGTACAAACGACAGGTGCCACCGTCACCTACGACGCGAACGCTCGACAGCCTGGTAGGCTCATCGCATCACACAGCTACGCGGCCGATGGAGCCTACCAAGTCTCGGTCACCGTGACCGACGATGACGGCGGTATTTCCGAAGTCGCAAATGCAATTGCGATCGTTGTCACGCCTGGTGTGAACACAATCCCCACAATCGTTCCGCAAACGTTGTCCGTCGCCGAGAATTCCGCGGCCGGAACGGTTGTCGGCAGCGTCGTCGCCAACGATCCCGGGGACACGTTGACTTACTCATTGCCAGAGTCATTCAAGCTGGGAACGGCAACGATCAAGGACAAGGACGGAAACGACAATACGGTCGACGTACTGCAACCGACTCGCTTCTTGTTCGCACTCGATTCTGCTACTGGGCAAATCACAGTGGCTGCCGGTGCCATCCTAGATCACGAACAAACACCTTCCTACAAGCTACCCGTGACCGTGATTGACCAACTCGGAGCTACAGCCACTGCCGAACTTACAATAAACGTCGAGCCAGTCAGCGAGTTTGCCCCTAACATCAATTCGGCCGAGTTCGAGATCTCTCCAAACGCAGTAAACGGAACCGTCGTCGGCACCGTCACAGCAAGCGATCTCGATAGTGGAGATACGCAGGCATTTAGTACTCCTGCAGGCGGGGCATTTGCGATCGATGCTTCCAGTGGGCAACTCACGGTTATAGACGCGACCAAAATTGACTTTGCAACTACACCACGAATCACGGTTCCCATCACCGTCACCGACGCTGGTGGAATTGCAGGATCTGGGATTGTCTTCGTGAGTCCACAAGAAGTGACTGGGAAGGCACCGACGATCGAAGGCGTCACGATCGACGACGGGACTGCTTCCCGTTCGATGATTCAAAGCCTATCCGTGAACTTTGATATCAGTGCGCTAACGTTTGGCAATAACGCCTTCACAGTACGAAACGTTACGACGAACACGGATTTCGCACCCGTCGTCTCCACGACAGAAGACAACGGCAAGGCAGTCTCGACCTTGACGTTTGAAGGCCAAGGAATCCTTGGCGGCTCGTTACCCGACGGAAACTACACGCTAACGATCAACAAAGATGCCGTGACGAATCTTGGCGTGGGGATGACAGCCGACTATTCGTTCGAGTTCTTCCGGCTATTCTCGGATGTCAATGGAGATCGGCTCGTGGACGGAATTGACTCGCGTCGATTCCGAAGTACGTATTTCCTTCCTAGCACTGATCAAAAGTTCAACTCAGCGTTCGACTACAATAGCGACAACTTGGTGGATGGGATCGATGCAAGGAACTTTAGACAACGTTACCTCAAGCCACTTCTCCCACCGGGCCACGTTCCACCAACGAGTGTAGATCCAGGACTGGCTATCGCAGTTGATTCCGTCTCCATGGATAAGGATTTCGTAAACCAACGCAGCATGGTTCGGAGCCTGCAGATCCAATTCAATAGTCGAATTGACTTTGACGATGGTGGGTTCAACCTGACTCGAGACGGTGAAGTGGTGCCGGTGCAGGTCACAAGCGTCGAACAAGCCGGTAGGACCGTCGTGGAACTGAACTTCGACGAAGCGGACCAGGAAGGGGGCTCACTTGCAGATGGTGAGTATCGTCTCGATGTCGATCGAACCAGAATTTTCCGCGACGACTTCGTGGAGATGCTGGACGATTATTCCTTGATCTTCCATCGCCTATTCGGTGATCACGATGGAAATCGTCTGGTCGATGATGTTGACCAATTCCACTTAAGGTTGCTTCAAGATCTGTCGGATCAGACGGAGGCTCAGGACGAATTGTTATCCACGTTTGACTATGACGACAGCGGAAAAGTTAGCGACGTCGATATTGCAAGGTTCGAAGATGCTCTTGGGCGCTCACTCCGAGTTTCAGGTGATTCGAACTTCGACGGGCAGGTGACACTCGAAGACTTCATGTCTCTATCGAAGAACTTTGGCGCGGTGGACGCAGTTTGGAGCGATGGCGACTTCGACGCAGATGGGGATGTTGACTTTGCTGACTTCTTGCAGTTGTCCGCGAAGTTCGGGGCAGATGATTGAATTCGGATTATGAAAGCGTAACGGCGCAAGCCGTCCGGTGTGCTTAGTCGACCGTCATGCAATCGCTTCGGCACATGCCAGGGCGATCACACCGGAGGGCTTGCGCCCTAACGCTTCCTTGGCACGCTTCGGTTATTCGATTTCCTTTGAACCGCCGTTGTCTTGTGCTTCCAGCGTATAAGCAATCGCGGCATCTAACGACTCATCATCAAACAACAAACGGACACTTCCTTTTCGAGTCCACCAATGCTGACGAATGTCGTTATCCTGCACTCCGGTTCGCTGCTGATGTTCTTTCAGTTTGCGGGTACACCATGACTTCAACTGATCACGTGCCTGCTCAGCAGAATGATTGGGAGCTGAAATGACACAGTGGCAATGGTGCGCAATTGTCTCGTGTACTACTTCTCGCTCGAGAATGCTAAGCAGGACGGGTCTCTCCGTCATTTTTTCCCGACACCAGTCCGCTAACAATGGTTGGGGGACTTCATTGCCTCGATGCCATTTGGTCCACCCGCGATCGTCGCCCGGTAACCAGGTGCCATAGCAGGTCCAGGTTAGAAAATAGCCAAGCGGATCGGTATGCATTTGGATGAGTGATGGCAAGGTCGGAAACATGGAAGCGGAACGGCGCAAGCCGTCCGGTTCCACAAAATGAACTGTCGCATCTTAAGGCATTTGGGTGGTGAATGGGGATGCCGTACCGGAGGGCCTGCGCCCTAACGCTTCAAGGATTTGAGCTCTAGACATCAAGACCTAAGGCCGTGTTTTTTAAAAAACTCAAATTTTGTTGGGAGCCTTTCAGACAATTCCGGCAGTGTCGTGATGTCCCTTCCACTTTCACTGCCCAGATGCGGAAAACAACATGTTAAGTTCCCTTCCCGCTACTAGCCAACTTCGTTTTCTAGCGGCATTCATTGCCGTTTTGGGACTACCCGCCACCGGATTTTGTGCAGCCGTGATACAAATCACGCAGATTGGTTCCGCCGTGCCAGGCGGCACGATTACGCTAACGATTTCAGTTGTCGAAACGGGCGGAGTACCTACCACCGACGCAAATTTGGAGACCGACGGTGTCTTTGGCTTCGATTTTCCGTTGTCTGGCTTTGACTCGAATTTTGTCTTTTTAAGCTTCACCCCGGCCAGTCCAGCGACACCGAATCCGCTCGTAGCAGGTGCGGACAGTTTCGAGTCGATCCCGAATGTTCCATTTCCGGCGTCACACAACATCAATGGACAGGAGGTCGGCAACGATCAAGCAATCATGACGACCGATAACGCACTTACGTTGGGCACGGTTCAAGTACAAGTAGCGAACTCGGCGCCGGTGGGAAGTACCGCAACGCTAACACTGTCCGACGTTTCAGGTGCGGGAGTCTTCTTCGGTTCCGACCAGAATGTTGATACCACACTATACGGCCCAGGATCGGTGCTGACAGCAACAGTTACTTCCATTCCCGAACCGAGCAGCTTTCTCTTCGTAGGTCTAATTCTTGGCGGTGTGATCTTAAGGCACAGGTTGGGGACCTATTTCCAATCTTAAACTTCTCGGATTGTTCTCGAAGTACTTCGACTGTTCTCGCCTGGAGACGAATTGCCTGAGGCGAGAAAAACCTAACGACAGAATGCCCATATGAATCGGTTTTCGATGCGTTATGCCAATAGCGCCTCTCACTGCAAGAACAAGTTTCGGCCTGCAACGAGTCTCAATTTTGAGCGGCTTGAGAACCGCCTATTACTAACGCTCGGTACGCCGACTTGGATTGAAGCAGGCCCGGGTCCCAACTTTCTCGAAGATCCGATCAACGATCAATTCGTATCCGGTGCCGTCAACGCGCTAGCGCCACATCCCGGTAACGCAGATATCCTTTTCGCAGGAACCGTTAATGGCGGCATTTGGCGTACAGAAAACTCCACCGATCCGAATCCAACTTGGGTGCCGACAACCGATCAGATGCCTTCGCTGGCGATTTCTGATATGGCCTTCAGCCCACTCGACTGCGAAGTCGGCAACTCAGCAAACCAGTCATGCCAAACGCTGTACGCGAGCACGGGTAGCTTTAGTAGTTTCGGCGATGAAGGCGGATTACCTGTCGGCATTTATCGCACCGAGAACAGCGGAGATACATGGACTCAACTGGGCGAAGAAACCTTTGGACTACAGCCATTCTCGAACTTGTCCGCCCGATTCGGAGATGGTCAATTCGCGAGACGCATTCGTGACGTCGTCCCCACGAGGCTAACGGAGGAGGATGGTCAGGTGGTCTTAGCCGGGACGGATTCCTACGTTCGCGACGATGGAGTGGCAATCGCGACCCTTCGTCAGCAAGACAATTCTCCTCTCAACCAATTGGGTGTATGGCGCAGTGCAGACAGTGGGCAAAGCTGGACCCAAATCACCAATGGTATCCCAGGGTTGCCGGTGAGTGACCTAGTTCCCGATCCCGCCAACGACAATCGATTCTACGCGGCGATTCCGCGCGAAGGTGTATTCGTCAGCAATGATGGTGGGCTGAGTTGGGAGCCCACGGCAAATGAACAGTTGCCCAATGCCCGATCTGCCAATCGCATTTTTCTATCCGTACACAACAGTCCTGGCAACAACGTCGTCTACGCCGGCGTGCTCACCTCAACCGGTGGAGTGGACGGTGTTGGGCTGGAAACGGTCTACCGGTCGACGGACCAAGGCGAGACGTGGGTTGCCATGTCACCACCTCGCGATGAACTGGGGCCACTTCATCGCGCACAAGGTCAAAAACATGGATCGATGTTGGCGGACGAGTCAAATCCCAATGTCGTTTATGCGGGAGGAGCTTCACAGGTTGTATTTGGAAACAACGGTTGTGGTTGGTCGGGACGACATTTTCGTGGTGACGCCGCTACCGGAAGTTGGGACACACTGGAATGCACGCCTGACGATACAACCAACACGCACGCCGATTCGAGAGTCATGGTGTTTGATGCCAACGGCGACCTGCTGGAAGGGAACGATGGCTCCGTCTATCGATTAACGAATCGAGATGATCCAGCGACACGCCAGTGGATTTCGCTTACCGGCAATATCAATTCATTTGAGCTTTCTTCGATCGCTTATGATTCATTGAACGATATTTTCATCACCGGTTCGCAGGATAACGGCTCACCTCAGCAGGATGCGAAGGACAGCGCGACATGGCATGACATTACCGGTGGCGATGGTCAAATTGTCCAAGTTGACAACACGTCACGTCCAGGTTTTTCAATTCGCTACTCGAGCGCGCAAAACCTTGCCGGCTTCAAGCGAGAAACATTCGACAGCGACAATATCCTGACCCGTTCTGAGGCGATCCAACTGGCATTGACCGACGGCGGTGCTCTTTTTCAGTCGGACATATTGCCGTTCGAGACGGAATACGCGTTGAACGCGGTCGACCCTAGACGCATGATTCTGGGTACGCTCGGCACTCGAGACGTTGATGGAACAGGCAATGTTTACATTTCCACCGATCAAGGGGATACCTTCGATTCACTTGCCGTAAACGTAGGCCATGTGAACACGTTGGCATACGGAGGAGTGCGAAATGGTGTGGCCAATGCAGACGTGGGTTATGGCGGCACAGACGATGGCGTTTGGTTGCGCAGCGGAGCAGATGAAGAGCTGCGGTTGCTCGATGGATTTCAAGGGGCGGAACCGCAGGACATCGCAATTGACGCAGACGATTGGCATGTCGCCTATGTACTCGATGCCGACGGCAGAGTCTGGCGTACCAGTAACGCTGGTCTAAGCTTTGAAGACCTCACCGGAAATCTGTTGGAACCTCTAACGGAAGGTGGACCAGCAGCGGCCATTCTGCAAACCATCACGCTATTTTCTAATAGCAGCGAACCCGAAGACGAAATCGTTTTTCTAGGCGGACTCGGTGGAGTCTTTGCAACGGACGATCCTTACGCGGGCAGTTCAACAAGTTGGGTTGAGTTTGGCGACGGTCTACCGAACGTACAAGTAAAGGATGTGCGTTTTGACCCAACGGACAACCTGCTCTATGTTGCCACACTCGGACGCGGGGCCTGGAGCATCACCAATCTGAGCGACGCTGTTGGTTCTGCCGCCCCAGCGGTTGACTTGAACGGACCGCTTCCCGGACGCGACGCTGAAGTGACGTATGCGCAAGGCGGTAGTCCCGTCCCGATCGTTGCGGCTGACTTTATCTTGACGGACTCCGACTCAACATCGTTACAGTCTGTGACGATCACCCTAAGAAATCTGCGAGAACGCGAGGCGGTCGTACTGCACGCTGAAACCGGTGGGACGAATGTTGCTTCAGAATACCAAGTCGTTGGTGAAAACGGAGTGCTGACCCTCTCTGGAGTTGACTCGTTGGATCACTATCAACAAGTAATTCGGTCCGTCACCTTCGACATTGAGTCCGGCGACGCAGCTGCAATTCCTCGTGAATTGATCGTCGTAGCGAACGACGGCGTAAACAACAGTTCGCCTACGACTAGTACGATTCGAATTCAGACGATTGATCAAGCCCCCGTGCTGGACCTAAACGGAGTCGCAGCTGGTTTGTCTTTCGATGCAGAGTTCGTACAAGAAGACGGTCCTGTCTCGATTGTCGATCGCAATCAGCTAACGGTGTCCGTCGCCAATACGATCTTGAACTCGGCAGAAATTACGATCGTCAATCTGCGCAATGACGACGCAGAGCGACTGGATCTTGATACCACCGGCACATCAATTGCAAAAACGTTTTCTGAGGGAGTACTGCGACTGTCCGGCGTAGACTCGGTTGCGAACTATGAGCAAGTCCTGCGTTCTCTGACTTATGACAACGTATCCGAGGCAATTGATCTCAGCCCACGTGTCTTAACGATGCAGGTCACTGGGCCGTCTGGTACGAGCGCGAAAGCGACGAGCTTCGTAACGCTCCTCCCCACGCTATCGGCTCCGGCGATCGATCTGAACGGCCCAGAAATTGGGATTGG
>CAYQMZ010000216.1:0-1189 GCA_964418725.1 uncultured Pirellulaceae bacterium | reverse complement strand
TTAACGCTGCTCGCGCCCAATGACACGGTCGACAACGTGATCATCACACTCGTTACACGTCCCAACGCGACTGACGAAATTCTGTTCGCGGACCCGCTCGAGACGATCATTGAAGTCAGCGAGTACAACGAGAATACGGGCGTCCTAGTATTGAGCGGAACGGACTCCGTCGAAAACTACCAGGATGTCCTCAGAACCCTTGAATACATCACCTTTTTGGAGTCGCCGGATACGAGTGATCGGTTGATCAGTTTTGTTGCCAGCGACGGCATCAACACAAGCGGGACGTTCACGGGCGTTGTCTCAATCGAGCCGACGCCAACAACGCCAATCGCGGACTTAAACGGGGCTGCAGACGGAATCGATACTGATGTCTTCTTTGCGCAGGGAAGCCCGCCGATTTCGATTGTGTCGACGGGAGTGACAATCGACGATGTTGACTCCGCTAACATCACAGCAGCCAGTGTGTCCATTTCGGAGATCTTTGATGACGGCGAGGAATTTCTTTTCGCAGATACCGAAGGCACTAACATTGTCGCGAATTTCAGCGGCGACACAGGAGTACTGACGCTTAGCGGTACGGACACGATCGCAAATTACGAGCGAGCCCTGCGATCCATTCGCTACCAGAATACGGCGTTTCGACCATCACCGCTGACGCGAGAGGTTTCGTTTGCCTTGAGTGATGGAGAGCAATTCGGTGTGCCAACAATTAGTTTTGTCGACGTCGGGACTCCTCTTGCTCAACCGCGGATTGACTTGAGTGGCCCGGATGTGGACGGGATTGACGTCGTGCGCGAGTACGTTGAAGACAGCGGTCCACTTGTCATCGCCCCTGATCTTACACTCACGCATGCGGCGGGCACCGATTTAGAATTTGTCGACGTTCAACTGTTTGATTGCTTTGGCGACGTACTTTGCGAGCAAAACGAGTTACTGGCTGCTGACACGACCGGAACCAGCATTACGGCAAGTTACAACGCGCAGGATGGAAACCTTTTGCTGCAAGGGCCGGATACGGTCGAGAATTTTGAGCGTGTGCTGCGTACCGTGACTTACGAGAATCGCTCACAGTCCTTTGAATTTCTTATTGAGGAGATGGACTTCTTCGCTATTGATATCGAAGGCGAAGATAATACGTGGACGCTGGCGACACTCAGCATGAAGGATGTCAACGACGCGCCAATTG
>CAYQMZ010000215.1:2959-10326 GCA_964418725.1 uncultured Pirellulaceae bacterium | reverse complement strand
CACATTGAGGCTGTCCATTTTAAAAAAATAAAAAGACAGGACAGGGAGCGAGCGGCCGAGAAAAGTCTCACAAGCCGTCTCCAATGTCTTTGGCTGTCGAGTGGGTCGCGCGGATAACTGCCGTGGCTCTTGTGATGGTCTTACCCGGTATTACTGGTCACTGGCTGGACAACCGATTCGGGCTAAACGTTTTGACACTAGTAGGGTTCGCAGTTGGTTTCGTGGCCGGCTTTGTAGCCTTGCTCGCTATGGTGAAACCCAGACGGAAGCGTTCGTCTTCAGAATGACGAACTTGCAGTAATGTCATCCGAGCAAGTTGACGACGTAGTAAGCCAAGCCGGCGATGATTTCTCCGGCCGCCTTCGGCAGTGTGCTTGGTCGGTAGGTGTTCTGTTGGTGGTTGTCTTGTTGGTCGGGTTGGCGGTTGGCTTTTACGGTTTCAGTCGGCATGGGAATCAGGGAATCGTCGCGGCTGTGGTTGCCGGTTTGCTGTGTTTCGCTGCCGCTAGTGCGGCTCTGATTGTTGCCGCCTTAACGGCTAACACGCCCAATGCTCTGACGGGCATACTTCTTGGGATAGTTTTGCGAACTGCTGCTCCACTATTACTGTCCATTTTGTTGATGCAGGCATTTAGTCCGCTTGCCGACGCTGGGCTGTTGGGTATGGTGCTGGTTAATTACTTGGTTGTACTTACGGCCGAGACCTTGTTGGCGGTTCGTCTGGTTAATGCTCATTCTTCGACGGTAGTTCAGCAGTAATGGCCGATCCAATTCTGCACATCAAAGATTCGTACTACTTCGAGGTCCCGAAGGGGCTTTGGCAAGCGAACTATTCGGGCCTGAGTGACGCCGATGGCGATCACTTCCCGGATTGGATGGTGAAGCTTGATCAGCACTTTTTGGACTGGCAGGCGACGCGACTGGTTGAAGGCGCAGGCGAGCTTGGGCTGAGTCTTCCGGAAGGTATTCAGGATGGGTACCACCATTGGCTGCACGAAGATCACGCGAACGCTGGCAAGTCGCTGAAGACATACATTGAAATGCAGGCTGGCCTCCCCGAGGGTGATGGGAAGCCTGATTGGGCCACGAGTGTGGCTGGTAAATTGACGGATTCCGCATGGGCAGAATCTTGGGCGGCTGCGAACGAAGCGGCTGGTTCGGTGGCTGAGTACCGTGAGAATCCGGAAGCCATCAAAGTCTGGAATGAACACAAGACTCAAGGCTATAACCAAGCCTTGAGTGGCAAGATCTTGATTCCGCAGCCCTTCGGCACGCTGAACAATCTCTACTCAGCAGCCAGCGGCTTCTGTATTTCTAAGTTTATGGTGATTCAGGTCATCGTGGCTGTCTTGTTGGCTTGGGCGTTTATCTCGCTCGCGAACAAGATGAAGCAGACTCGCGGCAATGCCACGAAGGGACGTTTTGCCAACATGTTGGAAACATTCCTCATCTTTATGAGGGATGAAGTTGCGCGACCTGCAATCGGCCACGGTGCCGATCAGTACGTGCCGCTACTGTGGACGATCTTCTTTTTCGTCTTGGGTATGAACTTGATGGGGATGCTGCCTTGGATGGGGGCTCCTACTGGTGCGTTCGCCTGCACGCTTGGGATGGCGATGGTCACGTTGCTGACCGGCATCATCATGGGTTCGAAGAAGTTTGGGCTTGTTGGTTTCTGGACCAATCAGGTTCCATCCATGGATTTGCCCAAGGCATTGGACCTTCCCATTAAGGGTCTGCTTTTTGTGATCGAAGTTCTCGGTCTCTTTATCAAGCATGGCGTACTGGCCATTCGATTGCTGGCGAACATGTTCGCCGGTCACATCGTTCTGCTTGGGATTATGGCTATTGCTTTTAGCGCCCAGGGTGCACTGCTCGGTACGGGCTGGTGGATCGCAGCACCAATTTCGGTGATCGGTTCCACTTTGTTCAGCGTGCTTGAGTTGGGTGTCGCATTCCTGCAGGCATACATATTCACGTTTTTGTCGGCTCTGTTTATAGGTGCAGCAACGCACCATCACTAAACGGGCAGAGTTGGGTACACACGCAATTCCAAACACAGGAGTATTTGCAGTGAAAAGTTTGGTGAAGGTATTTGGTTTGGGAGTCTTGGTCGTTATGGCTTTGCCGGCTTTGGCCATGGCTCAGGAAACAGGCGGAAAAGCTCTGATCGAGTTTTCGAACACCTTCGGGGCAGGTTTGGTAACGATCGGTGCGGCTCTGGGCATTAGTAAGTTGGCCAGTTCTGCTCTCGAGAGCATGGCTCGTCAGCCAGAAGTTGCTGGAAATATTCAGACTGCGATGATTATCGCGGCCGCTCTTATTGAGGGTTTCACGTTCTTCGCGCTCTTCATCTGCTTCGGCGGCAATAGCTAGAGCTGATTTGCGTCGATCGAGTGTTTCGTTCAGTGTTTGAAGGCAAGGTTATGTCTAAGCAGCGATTGTTTGTCGGGCTGTGTGTCGCACTGCTCTATGGTTTTTCGTTGGGCAGCGCCAGTGCTGTTGAAGAATCGCACGGTGATGCAGCTGGGCATGCCGAGGTTCATGCGGAAGCTGATCCCGGTCACGCAGCGGGCCACGGTGAAGATTCCCATGGTGCGGCCGACGGACATGCACATGGTGCGAGCGATCATGGGGATGGTGAGCATCATGATCCGTTTGAGGATGCGTTGCACGGCAACGCCGCTCCACAGACGGGTGCTTTGAGTGGTCAAGCAAACCCAGCTGAGTGGAAGTCGAGTTTGGCGATCTGGACGCTTGTCGTCTTTGGTTGTTTGACCGCTCTGCTCTGGAAGTTTGCCTGGGGTCCCATTCGTGACGCACTGGATGCTCGCGAGCGGTCGGTTCAGGACAACATCGATGCAGCTAAAGCTCAAAATGAGAAGGCTGCTGCTTTGTTGGCTGACCACGAAGCAAAGCTGGCGGGTACGGCCGAAGAGGTTCGAAAGCTCCTCGAGGATGCTAGGCGTGACGCTGATAGCCAAAAGCAGCAGATTATTGCTGAGGCCGAGGCTGCGGCGGAATCCCAGAAGGCACGAGCACTTCAAGAGATCGATGCGGCAAAGAATGGGGCTCTTCAGGAGCTTGCCGAGAAAAGCGTGGATACTGCAGTAGGTTTAGCAGGCAAGATCGTTCAGCGGCAATTGTCGTCGGACGATCATGCTTCGCTGATCTCTGAAGCCATCAAAGCGTTTCCAAGCAAGAACTGATTTGACCGTCCTGAACAACCTCAGAGCAGGTTATTGGTATGTCTGAAACCGTCGATATTGGAAAGCAGCAGATCGCTGCCGTCTACGCCAGGGCACTCATTGGTGCGACGGAGAAGACGGGGACTACGGATGCTGTTGTCGATGAGTTGGGGTCATTGGTTGACGAGGTGCTGGTGAAGTTTCCAGCGTTCGCGACAACTATTGGTTCTCCTCGTTTGGCGGCCGATGAAAAGATGGCCATGATCGACCGCGTTTTCGGTAATCGTGCCTCGGAGCAATTGCAGACGTTCTTGAAGGTCCTGTGCCAGCATGAACGCTTGGGTTGCTTGAGGGAGGTTTACACGGAGTCGAAGCGCATTCGAAGTGAACTGCGCAATCGCGTTCAGGTCGACGTCACGACAGCAAAAGAGTTGTCTGAGGAACAAAAGAGCGAGATTATCCACGAGTTGCAGACCAAGATGAGCTGCGAAGTGGATATGAACCACAAAATAGATGAAGACATTATCGGCGGCATTGTAGTGCGCGTCGGTGACACCGTGGTTGACGGTAGTGTTCGAAATCAATTGCGACAGATGAAGTCGAAAGCTGTCCAGAAGGTTGTCGAGCAGATTCACGATGGCAGCAATGACAGGTTTGCAACCAGCTAGTTTGGTTGTGAGTTGCACGCTCGCCAATCGAAAACGGTACACGAAGCCTAACAAGGGTTAACGGCACGATGAAATTCAGTGCAGACGAAATCTCATCCGTCATTCAGCAAGAGATCGAGAACTTCCAGGATCGCGTAGACGTTCGGGAAGTTGGAACGGTTCTCGAGGTTGGTGACGGTATCGCCCGGGTATACGGCCTCTCCAGCGTTATGGCTGGCGAGATGGTTGAATTCAAAAGCGGCGTCCGCGGCTTGGCGTTCAACCTGGAAGAAAACAGTGTGGGTGTCATTATCCTTGGTGATTACCTGCAAATTCAGGAAGGCGACGAAGTCAAAAGCGTTGGCCAGTTGCTTTCCGTTCCCGTAGGTGAAGCTGTTGTCGGCCGTGTCGTAGACGCTTTGGGTAACCCACTGGATGGTTTGGGCCCAATCGATACGACGGAAAGTCGTCCTGTGGAAGTAATTGCCGCCGGCGTTTCTGAGCGACAGCCCGTTGGTGAACCTCTGCAGACCGGTTTGAAAGCGGTTGATGCGATGACGCCAATCGGTCGTGGCCAGCGAGAACTGATCATTGGTGACCGAAAGACCGGAAAGACAGCGGTCGCCATTGATGCGATCCTGAACCAGAAAGACACCGGCGTCAAATGCTTCTACGTCGCTGTTGGTCAAAAGGACTCGTCAGTTGCCGGGGTTGTTGAGGCCCTACGCAAAGAAGGCGCGATGGAATACACGACGGTCATCGTGTCTGGCGCCAGTGCTCCTGCTCCTATGCAGTATGTGGCTCCGTACGCCGGGACTGCGATGGCTGAGTATTTCATGTTCAAGGGCGAACATGCTCTAATCGTTTATGACGATTTGACTCGTCAAGCTGCCGCGTATCGCGAGTTGTCGTTGCTCATGCGACGTCCGCCGGGTCGCGAAGCTTTCCCTGGAGACGTTTTCTACTGTCACAGTCGTTTGCTCGAGCGATCAGCGAAGCTGTCGGATGAGCTCGGCGGTGGATCTCTGACCTCTCTGCCAATTATTGAAACGCTTGAAGGCGAGGTTTCGGCCTACATTCCAACGAACGTGATTTCGATCACCGATGGTCAGATCTACCTACAGCCCGACCTGTTCTTCGCGGGGATTCGGCCTGCGATGAACGCTGGTATTTCTGTGTCGCGTGTTGGTGGTGCTGCACAGATTCCAGCGATGAAGAAGGTCGCCGGTGGTTTGCGTCTGGACTTGGCCGCTTTCCGTGAGTTGGAAGCGTTCGCCCAATTGGGAACCGACCTGGATGCTGCAACGCAGCAACAGCTTGATCGTGGTTACCGAATGGTCGAATTGTTGAAGCAGCCCCAGTACTCGCCAATGAACGTGATCGATCAAGTGTTCAGCATCTTCGCGGGTACGCGTGGTTACTTGGACAAGATCCCAGTAACGGATGTGCAAAACTGGGAGTCGGCGTTCTTGGATCACATCCATCGCAGTCACCAAGGGCTTTGGGATCGGTTGCAAGAAGGCGGAAAGCTCACTGATGAAATCGCCGACGAGATGGTGAAGATCATTGAGGACTTCAACAGGACATACAAAGTCAGCGAAGAACCGACAGCCTAGTATTGGAATTGCCTAGAACAGTCACCAAGGCATCAGACAGCGGAACGCTTAGGGTTTAGCATCGATGGCCAACGCCAGAGCATTAGACAAACGTCGAAAGTCGGTCAAGAACATCCGCAAGATCACGCGGACCATGGAATTGATTGCGACCGCTCGCTTTAAGAAGGCGATGGATCGCGCTACAGCGGCTACCGCGTACACCAAGCGTATTACGGACCTGGTCGGATCTCTGAAAAAGACCGGCTTGGAAGTGAGTCATCCGCTACTGGATGAGCGTGCCGAAAAGAAGAATGCGGTCTTGTTGGTGCTAACCGGTAACCGAGGTCTATGCGGCGGTTACAACGGCAACGTGACTAGAGCTGGCCTCGCCAAGTGGGACGAAATCCAATCGGAAGTTCCTAACTGCTCTCTGGAGATCTCCGGAAAGCGGGGCATCTCAGCATTTCGACACCGGGGTGCCACTGCGGCGGAGACTTACACTCACTTCGAGGACAAGCCGTCCTTCGAAGAAGTTGACGTCCTCGCAACGCGTTATCTGGATGCTTATGCAGCCGGTGAAATCGATCGCTTGGACGTGGCTTACACGCAGTTCAAATCAATTTCGAAGCAGAATGCGGTTGTCGAGACGCTGCTGCCATTGGGATCGCTCGGACTGGAAGATGACGGCGATGCGGAAGACGATTCCAGCGAACAGATGTACGAGTTTGCTCCGTCGGCTGAAAGTATTTTGCAAGAAGTCGTTCCCACGAGCTTCAAAATCAAACTTTTTAAGTGCTTCTTAGACGCCGCTGTCAGTGAGCAAATCGCACGGATGGTAGCGATGAAGGGAGCCACCGAAAACGCCGGCGACCTGATCAAGCAACTCTCGATGACCTACAACCGAGCTCGCCAGTCGCAGATTACTGGTGAGATCATGGAAATCATTGGCGGCGTCGAGGCCCTTAACAACTAACTGGAAACAGGCGTCAGCCTGACGAATACAATTGCTTCGCCGCTTGTGGGTGGTGAGACTTCCTGGAGACGAAACTGAATGTCTAGTGCAACCGAATCGAAAGTCGGCAAGATTACACAGGTAATTGGTTCGACGTTTGACGCTGAATTTCCAGAGGACGCACTTCCTGCGATCTACAACGCTGTGACGATCAGCAGTGAGCAGAAGGGTGTTAAGCTCGAATTGACTGGTGAGGTGCAGCAGCACCTTGGTGGCGGTCGAGTCCGATGCGTCGCTCTAGGTAGTACCGACGGCATGGTTCGCGGGCAGGACTGTGTTGATACAGGAGCACCTGTTTCCGTGCCTGTTGGCGAGGAAACACTGGGTCGTGTCTTCAACATGCTTGGCAAACCAGTCGACGGACGTGGTGACGTCGATGCCAAAGAACATTGGTCGATCCATCGAAACGCCCCTCAAGTTTCTGAGCTGTCCACCAACACCGAATTGTTCGAAACCGGGATCAAGGTTGTTGACCTGCTGACGCCGTTCGTTCGTGGTGGTAAGGCCGGACTGTTTGGTGGTGCTGGGCTGGGTAAGACCGTTATTTTGACGGAGTTGATTGCTCGTATCGCTTCGGCCCACGGTGGTTACTCGGTATTTGCTGGGGTCGGGGAACGAACTCGTGAGGGTACCGACCTTTGGTTGGAGATGCAGGAAGCCAAGATTGGCGATACTGGTCGGAGCGTTATTGACCAGACGTGTATGGTTTTCGGTCAAATGAACGAGCCACCCGGGTCGCGACTTCGTGTTGCTCTTTCGGCGTTGACGATGGCCGAATACTTCCGGGATACAACCGGTAAAGACACGCTGCTGTTTGTGGACAACATCTTCCGTTTCTCGCAGGCCGGTTCGGAGGTTTCAGCGCTTCTCGGTCGTATGCCGTCGGCTGTGGGTTACCAGCCAACGCTGGCAACTGAGATGGGAC
>CAYQMZ010000215.1:0-2949 GCA_964418725.1 uncultured Pirellulaceae bacterium | reverse complement strand
ACCCTGCACCGGCGACTGCGTTTGGTCAGCTGGACGCGTTCATCTATCTGGAACGTTCGATCTCGGAAAAGGGTATTTACCCTGCGATCGACCCGCTCGCTTCCAGTTCGCGAATTCTCGACCCTCAGTATGTCGGCGATCGGCACTACACAATTGCCCGACGCGTTCAAACGACGCTTCAGCGATACCGAGAACTTCAGGATATCATCGCGATTCTTGGTGTCGACGAACTGAGTGAATCGGATAAGACAATCGTCCACCGTGCTCGTCGCATCGAACGGTTCCTTTCACAACCGTTCCTTGTTGCTGAGGTCTTCACCGGTAAGCCTGGTGAGATTACGTCGCTTGAAGACACCATTCGCAGTTTCGAAGAGATTTGCGACGGTAAGTGGGACCATCTTCCAGAGCAAGCGTTCATGTATGTTGGTGCCGTCGAACAAGCAGAAGAGCAAGCCAAGAAGATGGCTGCTGACGCAAGCTAGAGAGACCGAACGAACTCTTTTCTGCCGACGCGTTAGCGTTCGAAATTGAGGTAAGCAGCCATGGCCACAATCAGATGCGTAGTCGTGACGCCCGAGGCGACGTCGATCGAACAAGACGCTGACTTTATTTCGGTGCCGTTGTTTGATGGTGAGAAGGGTATCGCCGCCGGTCATGCTCCGATGATCGGCCGGTTAGGCTATGGCGAGCTGCGAATTCGCACGGGAAGCACCATCGAACGTTTTTACGTTGATGGTGGCTTCGTCCAAATCGAAGGCAATGTGGTTTCGCTGATGACGGGCAGGCTTGTACCCGCCGGCGAGCTGGACAAGGAAGTGGCAGAAGAACAGCTTCGCTCCGCGTTGAAGAAGCCGATCGCCACGCCAGAGCAATCCGAGATCCGCGAGCGTTCAGTAGAGCAGGCACGCGCCCAGATTCGATTGTCGCAAAAGGCGTAGGGGTTCTCCCGTCCGGCGTTAGTCAGTCTGGCGAATTGCCATCTCTCCCTAATGTTGCATGCCGAGTGTAGGCTGCATCAAGCCTGAGCCGCCGGCTCTTCGATCGTCGTCTGGAGGCGATTCTCAATGATACCGATCGGTGTCGTTTGTTGTTTTGCGCAGCACGGCATTTCGACGTGCTATGTCCGTAGTAGGGCGTGTACTCCGCAGCGGTTGGTGCGTATTCTTCTGTACAGATGTGCGGTGTGTTTTTCTGGTGTTTCGGTGGCTTTTCTGCCCAAGGATTGCGGGTTCTGCTCGCGCCGTCGCAGTTACTTGTAAGCTACCCTTTATTGCGGCTTCGATCGCCAACATCTTGGATTTGCAACGCCCTCGGGCAATCGGGGCTAACTGGATACAATCTGGTCGGAGGACCATTTCATGACTGAGACCGTGCTCGTTACGGGTGGCGCCGGCTACATCGGAAGCCACACTGCTATCGCGTTGCTGGAAGCCGGCCACAAGGTTGTTGTCATCGACAACTTCGTCAACTCGCAACCCGATGCGCTGAAGTCGGTGCAAGAGCTCACCGGCAAGTCGCTGGAGATCGTGAAGGGAGACTGCCGCGATCGTGAGTTGGTGAAGAAGGTCCTCGCGGATAATGGTGTGACCGCCGTGATTCACATGGCAGCTCTCAAGGCTGTAGGTGAGTCTGTTGAAATGCCCTTGGAATACTATGGCAACAATTTAGAAAGCGCAATTGCGGTTCTTGACGCAATGCGTGCCTCGGACTGCTGGAAGTTTGTTTTCTCGTCTTCGGCAACGGTCTACGGCGACCCCGAGTCAAATCCGATTCCCGAAACAGCGGCGATTGGCGCTACCAATCCGTATGGTCGCACAAAGGAGATGATCGAGGTCATTCTTCGTGACGTCGCGGCATCTGATGAACGCTGGAAGATTACTTCGCTGCGTTACTTCAACCCAGTGGGTGCCCATGAGAGTGGTCGCGTCGCTGAGGCCCCTGTCGGTCGGCCAAACAATCTGATGCCTATCGTGATGGAAGTCGCCACGGGCAAACGCGACAAGGTAATGGTCTTTGGCAACGACTATCCAACGCCGGACGGAACGGGCGTTCGCGACTACATTCACGTCATGGACTTAGTTGAGGGACACGTGTCTGCCCTGGAGGGCATGAGCGACAACCACAGCTACGAGGTCTACAACCTAGGGCAAGGTCGAGGGTCGAGCGTTCTGGAACTGATCGCCGGTGTCGAAGCTGCCACTGGCCTCACGATTCCCTACGAGGTCGCTGAGCGTCGGGCTGGAGATATCGCCGAATGCGTGGCAGACCCTACGCGCGCGAATAGCGAGCTTGGTTGGAAGACGAAACGTTCGACGGCAGATGCTTGTCGTGATTCTTGGGGCAGTCAGGCTAACGCCAAATGAATTGAATGCAAAAAGCAGTCTGCGCGTTGATGGACGGCAGTAGTTCATGGCCAGTCACTCCGAACATCATGATCGGGGCTGCAACGAGGTTTATCACTGTACTCGGTCCGCGATAGATGAACTTGCGGGAAGTGCTACGCTGCTTCGACTTCGGCCAGTAGGTTCCCCAGTAAGAGTCTAACGTGAGCAGCCTGAAATCCCGTCGTAAAGCTGCTTCCACCGCTAGTACGTCTGCTCACAGACCTCCCAATGCTGAACTACTTCGCCAACCGAGTTCCCCGCTTCAAGCATCGTCTTGCCTCGCGGGAGTTTTGGAATGATAGGCTCAGTTTTCAGTCTTCGTCATCAAAGCTTTCTAGCGTACTAACGCCGCTACGAACTCTCATAGCCCGGGGACTGGTGGGGACTACGGCGAAGAATCGGGGAGACAAACTGGCGATGCAACCGCCCGCAAAGACTGAACGTCAGAAGCAAAGAATCACGCTCTCGACCGAGGAAAACGTGACCTTTGCTGAAATCGTCGGACATCTTGAAATGTCCGGAGTAGCGGAAGAGGGATTCGAACTCTGCGTGGATTTCCGCGGAA
>CAYQMZ010000214.1:9933-10440 GCA_964418725.1 uncultured Pirellulaceae bacterium | reverse complement strand
ACCATTATCCGTGGTGGCGGTTCAGAAATGAATCGATTGTCGGCTGTCGGAATTCGGTTCGGATCCAACGGCCTACTAGAGTTCGACCCTGGTCGGCTTGATGACGTACTCGACGGCACAAACGATCGCGCGACGCTTGACGACGTACGACGGCTCTTTGCTGTTGACGGCCAAGTGACCACTACGGGCATTGAGTTTCTGTCTGGCAGCCATCAAACTAAGGCGTCGGCATTCGATGAAGCTACCGGAGCACTGGTTCCTATTGGCGTCGACATCACAACGGCAGCCCAGCGAGCCGTTCTCGAAGCGGACAATGCCCTCGCCCCAGTAACGATCGACGACACAAATAACAATTTGGAAATCACGATCGACGGTGTCGACCTGTCGCTGAACCTTGCAAACGGTGACTACACCGAAGAGGAGCTCATTGAGCACCTCACTGGTGCGGTCAATGGGCACGCCGATATCGGAGGACGAGAGCTACTCGCCGAAATCGTTGATGGAAAC
>CAYQMZ010000214.1:3661-9923 GCA_964418725.1 uncultured Pirellulaceae bacterium | reverse complement strand
GTTACGGTTCGCTTTCAGAGATCGATATCAAAGTCGCTGAAGAAAACTCAGCCCACACGCTGTTTGGATTCAGTGGTGCCGAATCAGCGAGAGGCATCGACGTCTCAGGCGTCTTCATTTTGCCGGGCGGCGGCACGGAGCAGGCTACAGGCACGGGGCGTTTGCTAACCGGGCAAGACAGCAGCGAATTCACTCGCGACGTCCGGCTGCGAGTTACCATGAAACAGGAAGACATCCAAGTCGGCAGCGACGCGGATATGACCATCACGCGAGGAATCGCGGGTGCCATGGATACGGCGCTTCGCGGCATGCTAGAAGGCGAGTTCAGCAACCTGAATCGAATCGACGATGCGTTCAAACGCCAAATCCAATCCGTAGACGATTCGATCGATCGACTCAACAAACAGTACGATTCGCGACAAGAACGACTAATCGCGCAATTCAATAGCCTTGAATTGGCGATTTCAGATATGCAATCGGTCGGTCAATCGCTTGGCTCTAGCCTGTCGATTCCATCCATTTAGCCAGTGACGTGATCCTGCCCCACTAGAACAACTCACCGTCGGCTGCATCAGCAGACGCACCAAGTCTCCTACCGTTCGTTCGACCTGGATGGGTACATCCCGGTTGCCATCTATCCTTACTCAGTGTGATCTCGCATGAAGCCAAACATTCACAAAGCCTATCAGTCGTCCGCAGCATCTCAATGGAATCGAATCGAAATGCTGCTTGCCCTTTACAACGGCGTTATCGACCGACTCGAAGAAGTTCGACTCGCCAAAACAAACGGCGAACGATCGAAAGAAATCAGCGCGGAGGTGCGTGTCGCTGCCTTGCTGACCGGGATCGAAATGGGATTGGATGACACACACGCGCCAGAGATTACGTCGCGAATTCGACGCCTGTGCGACTATGTTCGCCAGTGCCTGTTGGACGGCGACGACGAGAGCCTGAAATCGGCGATCCTCGTTCTGTCGAATCTTCGCGATGGGTTCGAAGGAATTCGCGAGGAAGCCACGGAGCTAGAGGCATCCGGAGCGATTCCACCCCTGCAGCAAAACCAGGGTACCGGAGTCATTGACAACTGCGTCGTTTAGTTAGGCTGACACGGCACATTGAGTAAAACTGCAACCGATGGTGTTTCCCGAAGAATGAGCTAAGCTCAGAACAAGGCAACACCTGCGTCGAGATTTTCAACGTGTTACAGCAATGCCTTTTTCAGAAGGCATTGCTTTTTTTACGCGCTATCCAGCCATCGGTCATGGGGGATGCTGATAACCCGCGACAAATTTGAGGCCGCTTGTCCGAATTCCCCAACCAGCGACACATACTCGTGATATTAGGGTAGATTCGTACAGCGTCCAAGCAATTGAGTGCACAGACTAGGACGTGCCTGGCAATTGTTTGCAGCGTTCGTAGCCGGGGTTTCGTGACCGGATCGCCAATTTGTCGTTTTTGACCAATTAGGGAATTCCCTTGGATAATCTGGATCGAACCACTCGACTGCTTGAGGCAATCCGTCGGGCTCAAAGCGAGTTCATTTTGGACTCGGGTACGCGCGATTCGTTTCGAGTATTGCTGGATGCACTACTTTCACTCACCGAGAGCGAATACGGGTTTATCGGCGAAGTCGAACCGGGCCCTAACGAGCAACAACTCCGCGTTTGGGCCTACACAGATATCTCCTGGAACGATGCGACGCGAAAGTTGCTTCAGGAAAACGCCGGCACTGGGCTGGTGTTCGACAATCTTGACTCTCTGTTTGGCTACGCGATCCGAAACGACCAAGTTGTCATCGCCAATGACGCCAAGAATGACCCTCGCGCTGGCGGAATCCCAGATGGACATCCGGCGCTAAACTCGTTCCTGGCTATTCCTTTTCATTACGGCAACCAACTGATTGGTTTGATCGGACTTGCGAACTGTCCACGTGGCTACCTCGAGAGCGACGTCGACTTCCTCAGTCCATTGATTACGACGTGCGGAATTCTCGCGTACTCCCGTCAGATGGCGGAAGAACGCGCAAGTAGCCAACAGTCGCAACATGCCAACGACCGCTCGCAGCGTCTCGTTCAGTTCTCGCAGAAACTGTCGCATGAACTAAACAATCTACTCACCGTCACGCTCAGTACACTCGAATCGCTGCAGGTCTCGTACGTTCAACTGAATGACGAACAGGCTCCGTTCAAGGAAGAGTTTCACAAGGTGCACTTGGCAACGAAGCAGGCTGCCGAAATCACCAAGAAGATTCTGACTTATTCAGGCAGCACGGCCATCAATCGCAGTCCTACCTCCGTCGCCGTAGTCGCACGAGAGGCACTTGCCATCTGCGGAAGTGTATTCCCCCCACACGTTGAGCAACAACTGAGCATATCGGAGAACATGCCCGACGTGCTGGCCGATGCTCCGGCATTTCAGCAAGCCCTGATCAACATGATCCTGAACTCCGTCGAAGCCATCGGCGACAAAGCAGGCACGGTCTCCATCAGTGCTCGGATGCCCAAACAAGGGAAGATCACGCTGGAGGTGCGAGACGACGGACAAGGAATGGATCGTAAAACGCGAGAGCGAGCGTTCGACCCCTATTTTTCCACCAAAGCAGAAAACCGCGGCTTTGGATTGGCGTCCGTCCACGGATTCGTCAAATCGCACGATGCGTTGATGGAGGTCGACTCGGAAGAAGGCAAAGGCACATCCATTCGCATTACGATGTCATGTGCCACTACACCTCGGCGCACGCCCCAGATCGAGGGTGACTTCCAATTTGAAAACAAACGGATTCTGATCGTCGACGACGATACCGTGGTGCTGTCCGCCGTCAGCAAATTGCTGATGCGACTGGGCGCCGACGTATCGACGGCCGATTCCGGTGAAGCGGCTCTGGCCGTCTTGAATCGAGCGGACAACATGGATCTAGTCCTGCTGGACGTCTCGATGCCTGCCGTCGACGGCGTAGAAACGTCTCGTCGAATCAGGGCCAAAGCGGCCAGCCTACCAATCGTATTCATGTCAGGCCACACACGCCGGGCGGTTCCACT
The DNA here is from genome assembly GCA_964418725.1 of uncultured Pirellulaceae bacterium. Classification (GTDB taxonomy): domain Bacteria; phylum Planctomycetota; class Planctomycetia; order Pirellulales; family Pirellulaceae; genus CAYNJG01. The sequence continues at coordinate 6,885 of CAYQMZ010000214.1, read as the reverse complement.
CGAACTGTCGACGGATGACAACAGCACGTTCTTAAGCAAACCGTTTTCGATTTCGGCGCTTCACAAAGCGTGTGCGAACGTCTTCAAAAGTAAGGGGCAAGACGGCTAGAAACGTGGCACCCCGTCAACAATATCTTGGCTTTGGGGGTAATCGCCTCGAATCCAAGCACTAGCCGCCTGCGAACCGCCTAGCGATTAGACGTTGATTTCGTAGCCCTTACGCTGCTCTCGCTCAATGAACGAGTTCGCCTGCGAGTCGCTTCCAAACGTCTCCGTCTTGGGGTCATACTCGACCTTGCGTCCTAAACGCAGTGCAACGTTGATCGCGTGACAGACATTGAGCATACGATGGTGCGACTGAACGTCCGACGCTGGAGTCTTCTTCGTCTTGATGCACTGCATGAAGTTCTTCATGTGGTAACCGTCTTTGCCAAATCCGTCACCAGTAGCATCGTCGACGTACAGGCTGGACAAACCGTTGGAAGGCAGCGGCTTCGATTTTAAATCCTCCACGGGGCGGCCAACAATCTTGCCTCGATTCACTAAGAATCGCCCACGACTGCCCTCGAACATAATCCCGTTGTCAAAACCTTTTTCGGGGGCGGCGTTGCGGACAAACATTTCGATGCCGTCCGCAAAGGTGCACTTCACGTTGAACTTCGTGGCACAGTTAAACATGTCGTCACGTTGAGGCATGCCATTCACGAACTCACACGGGTGCGTCACTTCCATGGGATCAATCACGACCTTCCCAATGTCATCACCCAGTTTATTGAGCGCCCACATCGCAACATCAACATGGTGCGCTCCCCAGTCCGTCAGCTTTCCACCCGAGTATTCATAGAACCACCGGTAGTAGCGATGAGCTCGACCGAACGGGAAACCGGCTCCCCAACCTGATACGTCTTTGACGGTATCTTGCGCTCGATAGTCGACCATTGGGCACTGCCCTAGCCACATGTCCCAATTCAGCGACTTAGGCGGATCGCACTTTGGCAACACTTCTGCATCGCGAGATCCTCCGATGCAAACAGTCACTTGCTTCACGTTGCCGACACGATTGTCACGCATCATGGCCGCGGCTTGCGCGAATCGCTGCCCAAATTCAGTTCGCTGCTGCGTACCCACCTGCATCACACGTTTGGTCTTCTTCTGCGCCTCAAGGATCTGCTGACCTTCGCGAATGGTGAGCGTCAGAGGTTTCTCGCAATAGACATCTTTGCCTGCGTTCATTGCATCGATGGCCACTTTTGTATGCCAGTGATCGACGGTACCGATCACAACCACGTCAACGTCTTTGTTGTCAAGCAATCGTCGATAGTCTTCGTGTGCGCCGACCACGACCGGTCGGTTGTTTGCTCGGTGAATATCAATGGCGACTTGCTGCGCACGACCTAACTGCACGGCATCAACATCGGCGATACCGATACACGGCCCAAACTTCAGGGCTTCCTTTCCATGGTACGTGTGATAGCGAATCCCCGTCCCAACGAATGCTACGCCAGGCTGTTCATTCGGCGACTTAAAGTCTGCTGCCCAAGCGCGTTCCGTCGTGCTCGCGAAGAACGCGCCTAAAGTCGCTGCGGAGGTTGTCCTTAGAAATCCACGTCGGTCTGGTGTCGAAGGCATATCGGGCTACTCAGGTTCTGTTGTTATTGATGCGGGGACGACATTAAAACGAAAACACCGCTTTAGTTCAAACTATCGGCATTACGCCGCGCGAACTGTCAAATTCACCGCGCATAACGTTTCCGTGGTGACTCATTGGGTAACGTACAGACCACGCTGCCTAGCTGGAAATAGAACGACGAATTGCACCTAGCGTCTTGTTTACAGACTCTTGCACAGGTGCCATTCCGTCGGAAACGGCGTCGATCCAATCAGGACCAATAGTTGGAAGGCTGGCCGCAAATGGAATCTGCACTTCGTCCATCGAGTACTCCCATGGCTGTCGCGACAGCAGCCCAATGCTAATTAGTGGCTGATGCACGAACGGCGACTGGGATGGATCTAGGTTGCTCTGGACTACTTGAGCGTGCGAGTCCGCATCGGTCGGCGAACCATTGGCAACATCAACTGAAAAAATGGCCTGATCATTGGAGGCGACTTGAATCGTATGCTGCGTGTCGAGCCTTGGAAGCCACCACGCAAGCAGACAGGATGCCGCGACGACACTGATGGCAGCCCACATCAAAAACGACGTTGTCTTGTCGTGATTTGCTTTCGTCGTCTCAACAGTCGTTTGGTTTAGCGCGATGCCTTCATCCCTGGTCGACCACAACTGCCCCAACTGCGAACTGAAACGCAAAGCAGCGGCGCATGCCACACACCGATCCGCATGAGCCAGCAGATCCGCGTCGTCGGTCGGCTGTTTACGATCGTCTAGGACCGTTTGCAGCCGTTCTTGAAACTGTTCACATTGCATGCCGTCGCTCCACTACTTGTCGCGCCGTTAGTTGCTGAATCAGTTCATTACGTGCTCGATGAACCCACGTCTTCGCTGTACCTACGGGAACACCCAACTCATTGGCGATGTCGGCGTAGGCCATTTGCTTCTTGTGAAACAACGCAAAAGCCTGTCGATGCTTGTCAGGCATCGCTTCCAGTGCCAACTCGACTTCCTCGCGCAAGTGATCGGCTTCAGCTTGCTCAGACCATCTGTCATCAGTGGGAGGAAATGGCAACGACTGCGTGGGTTCGCGACGCTGACGTTGTGCAAGCTGGGTACGACAGCGATTGGCCGCGATCGTCATCAGCCACGGTTCAAATGCTCGTTGCTGATCCCAGCGAGGCAAGTGTTTGAGCACACGTACGAATGCTTCCTGAGACACGTCTTCCGCATCTTCGCGTTGGCCCAGCATGCGGAAACACAGGCCGAAAACCCGCTGCTTGTACCGATGCACAATCTCACGCATCGCCAACTGGTCGCCGCCCAGCGCTCGATTCACGAGTGAACGAATGTCGTCGATAATGTGGGCTTCTGTCATCGCTATTGCTCATTGAGGCCAAACGAAACGAGCCTCAGCTACAGTCTATACCCAAGGCGACTCAGTTTGGTTTCGACATCCCGAGCAGAATATTGCAACTTTGTGACATTCAAGGATGCGACCGCAAAACCGCGTGACAGAAACAGCGGCCATTTCCCTGCTAGCGTTAGTACACTCAACCGGCACTCGCGCAAACAAAAAGCCGCGACGAATCGCGGCTCTTGGTGTTCCATTCGG
>CAYQMZ010000214.1:0-3651 GCA_964418725.1 uncultured Pirellulaceae bacterium | reverse complement strand
AGTCTCGATTGCTGCGAGCTAAATCAGGTGCGATTGAACAGCTTTCGCAACACTTGCTGAGCCGCCTCTTGCGTATCTTTGGGTTGCTCTTTCTTGACCTCGAACTTGGGAAGCTTACCGGGTTCTTTTTTCTCTTCTTCCTTCGAGGCTTCCGCTTCGGCTTTTTCCTCAACCTCCTGGCTAACTTCGATCTTGCTAGTATCGTCGAATCGATACTCGCGAGTCTCCGATGTCAGGCGTTGCTCAGCTCGAGCGACATCGTCAGCTTCTTCCAACCAAGCGCTGACCATGTTGCCCATGCCGGCACCTTCGCCGACGGGCTTCTTCGATTTCGGTGCTGGCTTTTCGACCGCAGCCGACTTCTCGATAACCACTTCGAACTTCAGTGGACCGACTTCTAACACGTCGCCATTTCTAAGTCGTTTATCACCGGTGATTTTCTCACCGTTGACTACTGTTCCGTTGCGACTCTTGAGGTCGCGCACACCGACGATCTTTTCCGTCTTAATGATGACGCAGTGTCGCCGACTGATCGCATCGCTATGCGGACGAAGCCCACATTCATCAGCGCGACCGATCAGGAACTTGTCTTTGTCGATGATGATCTCTTTACCAGCATTCGACCCGTCGGTGACTTTGAGCTTTAGAATCATAAACCTGCCCTTTCTCTCCCACCGACCCATTTTACAAGGTCAGTCCGGATTCACCGAATGTTTTTGATACGAACAACGCTTAGTTGGGAGATTGCAACGAGGGGTACGTTCCTCGAATCACAGTTCCCATAGACTTGCCCGGTCCGCCCGCTCAGCGTAGCAAATCTTGTACGCAACGTCAAAGTTTTGCGATTGCAAACACGCTGTTTTCACAGGTTCAACTTCGTGGCACATCGGTTTGCCCAACTTGGGGACCTAGCGCCGATTGGTCCAAGATTCACGCTCGAACTTGTCACGGCAAAGCGTGTCGGCGTCGCTTTTTTCAGTATCGGACAACTGCCCGTTGGAAAAGTGGACTTTTAGTCGGACGGACAGTTTTTGCACCCAACTGTCGATTAAATCATCCACTTTCTTCTTGAACGTCGACAATTCTCGCAACCCTGGTAACTCAGGGGCAAAAGCTGATTGTTCGATCAGCAAACTGCCATGCTGCAACACTGCATTCTTTGCGCGTCGCTGAGCACTACCCATGATCTTGTTGCCATCGAGCGTGACATCACCGCTAGCTCGCCGTTGGAAACACAAGAACGCTTCTCGGCTGAGTCCCTTTCGCTTGTCATGCAGCTCAGCCAGCACGCCAAATTCCACGAGAACCTCCACCAGCGTTTCGTGGAATGCTAAGTATGTCTCTTCCGTATCGCTCCAACGGGCGTTCGTGGGATAGGCAAAGGAATAGGTCAGTTCCTTGTCGTGCATGATGGCACCGCCACCAGAAGCTCGTCGCACAAGCGCACAGGGTTCGCTGGCACTGTGTAAAGAACGATCTTGCAGTTTTTGGAAGTAGCCCAGCGAAAGCGTTGGTTGGCCCCAACCATAGAAGCGAAGAGTGGGATATCCCAACTCAGCGGCGTTCTGCAGCAACACTTCGTCAATCGCCATATTCATGGCACCCGATGGAGCTTTATCCGCTCGCAAACCATCGATCAGCTGGCGACATTCTTGCGTCGAGTTCACTCGTTTTGCCTTTCCACTGCGAGATATCCAAATTCAGTCGAAACCGAAAACGCGGAAGCTGAACGAGACGGAGCGATTATCTCACACGCCGCATGGTGAATACTCCGCGATCCTTTTTCGCCGAATAGCTGGCCCGTACGCTCGAGGAAGAGACGTTTGCCACTGTCCGAAACTCGCCGAATATCGGAATTCGTTTTGTGGCGACCAGCTGTCGCGATCCGTTTTCTGCACAGACCGTGTCCATCTTTACCCGGTAGGTGAAGGGAATGACCAGGGCGAAACGCCCCGTGAATCTGGCTCGATAACTCCCATCAGACTGGCCGCTAAGCCTAACCCTCATAGGACCTTGGTGTCCGGTGGTCTGACTTTGCCAGGTCCCAGCGTAGACAGCAGCTGTGTTACCGGCTTGCAGACTTTGCGTGCCTGCCAGAAGCACAAGGATGGAAATAGCCAAAATCTGTCTTACGCGCGAATGCATTACGCTGCCTTAATAAAGAAGAGCGGAGTCGAAGGATTCAGAGTCGAAGGATTCAGAGTCGAAGGACGCTGAGCCGCCTAAGCTACGGGGCCGTTTTACCCACGTTTACGCGGATACAAGACTCTAGCCTGCCCAAATTCGGGCTTACAGGTTTCACCTGACCTTCCTGGCTGATTGTAGGTCCACTTCCCTGTGCCGACTTTTCCGGTGCGAACGCGCTTGGCGACTGTGTGCCCAGCCACTTCCACAGCGAGCATATTCTCCCTAATCAGCAAGTTTCTCCAGGCACTCTGGGTTCCGTCGTTAAAACTTTGAAAGACGGCTTGCCAGATTTTAGACTTTGTGAAAAATTTCACGATCCCTTTGGTGAGCTTAACGCCGAGGTCCCAGACCTCCAAAAACAGCGTGACTGGTAGAGATTTATGGCTGTCGCTTCACATACTTCGCCGGTGAAAATTCGTTTTTCACGAGGGCTCGATTTGCCGATTGCCGGTGTCCCAGGCAAGAACTTCGTCGATGGGCCGGCCTTGCAAACTGTCGCACTGTTGGGCGACGACTATGTCGGCATGAAACCGACGATGCTGGTTGCTGAGGGCGACCGCGTCAAATTGGGACAGCCCGTCTTCGATGATAAGAAGACGGAAGGCGTTCGCTACACCGCACCGGCGGCCGGGAAGGTTGTGGCCGTCAATCGCGGTGCCAAACGCAAGTTTGAATCGCTGGTCATCGAGCCAGATGGTGATGAGGCTGAAAAGTTCAGCTCCTACGAAAACACTAATCTGCACAGTCTTGAACGGGACAAAGCAAAAGAGAATCTTCTGCAATCGGGATTGTGGACTGCGTTTCGAACGCGGCCCTTCAGCAAGATTCCTTCTCCCAATTCATCGCCTAAGTCGATCTTCGTAACGGCGATCGACACGAACCCACTGGCAGTTGATCCCGCGTTAGTTTTGCAACAGGGCGAAAACGAGCGTTACTTCGTCCAAGGCCTGCAAGTCATGATGGCTTTGACGGATGGTCGAGTTCACCTATGCAAAGCGTCAGCCGCTGACATCCCCGGTTCGAATCTGGACGGAATCAATGTGGCCACGTTTGACGGACCGCATCCCGCTGGTTTGCCAGGAACCCACATCCACTTTGTGGATCCAGTCGACGCATCCAAGACCGTATGGCACATCAACTACCAAGATGTCGTCGCGATCGGCAACCTCTTCGTAAACGGGACGCTTTCGAACGAGCGTTTTGTTTCGATCGGTGGCCCCGGCGTCAAAGAGCCACGCAACGTTCGCACTCAGCTTGGTGCCTCGATCGCAGATCTCACCAGCGGTGGTCTGACCAGCGACAATGTGCGGATCATTTCCGGGTCGGTGCTGTCCGGCAGAATCAGCCAGGCCCCCATCGCTTACCTGGGACGATTCCACAATCAGATTTCTGTAATTCCTAACGGTGGCGAACGAGAGTTCCTTGGCTGGGCCATGCCAGGCGGCAATCGCTTTTCGATCTCCA
>CAYQMZ010000213.1:0-10464 GCA_964418725.1 uncultured Pirellulaceae bacterium | reverse complement strand
GGCAAAGCGTCCGCTCTCGAGGCAGTCTTAATGACGCGAAGTTTGGCGGGTCCGTTGTCGCCGATCGTGAAGAACGTCTCGGCGCCTCTTCTGGACACGTTGGTCTTGGCCACCTCTTCGTCGACCAAAATCTGAACTGCTTTGTCGCTGGTCCAGTTGACGGCCTTAGCGGTGAATTCAGACAGACGAGCTTCCTCGGATTGCTTGTGAATTCCCAGTTTCATCACGCGGAAATCTTCGTGTGCGGAAACGTCGTACGCTGCAATTTTGACAGCCCGTCGCTGGATTCCTTCGACGCCCGCCGTTTTCTGACGGAACGAGGACGGTGGCTGCATCAAAACGTGGCGTTTCGGTGACAACGTGCTGTCCAGTTGGTTAGTTCCCGAGTCGATCTGTTCCAAAAATGCCTTCGTCCCGCGAGCCGCAACCAGAAGCTGTTCGTGCTTCTCGTTTTGGAATGGAGACGTAACTTGGCGTGCGGCGGCGAACCGTGGTGCATAGACGCATACCCGGTTACTGGCCTCGACGACAACTTCACCGGCTTTCGTGTCGTAGTGACCGATGGTGTCCTCAGGATCGAGATTGCGAAGACGCCAATCGTTCATCACAAAGACTTGGCCATTGGCGTCTCCACCGTCACAAATGTACTCGTCCGGATAGCGTCTGGAGAGCTCTCGTTCGGCGATGTTCTGCCCCGCCGCGTATGGATCATCGGCCCAGCGTTCGGGCATCACTTCCACGGGCACTTCCTCGACAGGCAGATACTCTTCATACGGGCCAGACGAGAAGCTGTGTGGGGCTTCGTCGAGAGACAGTACGGCATCGTCCGCCAACAGTGGTTGCTCGTACGTTGGCGCGGTGTTAATCGGTTGACCGTAAACGGGTTCACCATAAACCGGTTGCCCATGAACAGGTTCACCGTAGCTTGGTTGGCCGTACGGCTGCACGATGACAGGTTGTCCTGTCGACATCATGTGGTTTGGGGAATCGACGACCGGTGCTCCTGACCATTCCGTTGAGTTTGTGACGGAATGTGGAGCAACCTCGCTCGAAGCCGCGTTGGGGACGAGCACAGACGAAGCGTCGTTCGTTGCATGCTGAGCCGAAACGCCGTTGGCAAATTCGGACGAAACGATCGGGGCCATCGGTGCCGCACTTGGCGTAATGACTTCGGCCGTTCCGACTTGAGATCCAAGGTTCGATCCCACTTCGGCGTCTAACTGAGCTCCGGTTGCCAGGATGCCGTTTGACCGTCCAGCGTCGTCGCTGTTCGCTTCGTCGTTCATTCGCAAGTATACGGCCCGCGATAGTGCATCACCTCGGCCCAATGCCGTCTGGTTGGATGACGCCTGTGCTGAATCAACTTCCGGCACCATGGCCTGGATCTCTTGGATGCGTACCCCGGCATCAGTGTTCTTGACGACTGGTGCGAAACGCTGACGAGTCTTGAGCGTTTGAGTCGCGGCAAGCGTCGGCGCCGACTGTTGAGTCACTGCGATCGGTGGTCGAATCGCTGCGACCGTCGTTTGTTTGGTTTCCGGTTGGCCGTTGAGCAGTTCGATGATGCGAGACCGCTGTTCCGTACGACGCGACTGTGCGGTATTGCGAGCAGCCGGATGAGCGTTCATTCTCACACCGCTTTGCACGCTCGCTTGGTTTTGATCGGCTCGTGGCTCATTGAGAGCAGCCAGGGCGAGTGCAACGTCGCGGCCCGGTGTCGTGGCACCAGCTTGCGTATGTCTGGGGGCTCCAGACGCTCCGCCGAGCAGTTGCGGTGCGTGGGCTTCGTGTTGCCCCCTGTTGTTGGCGAACAAATCCCTTGGAATATCCGCACTCTGTGATGGCGCGTACGGTTGGGAATTGATCAACACACTCTGGGGTGCGGATTGTCCGTTCTGGATCGGAGCGCGACACGCGCACATGATCAACGTGGCGATGACGATTATCAGCCAGCGGAACCAATTCGGCATTTGAGTCATAGTCTGCTCCTAGATGTCCAACAGTTCTTCGTCGTCATCACTGCTGCTGTCTTCAACGGCAGCGTCTTTTGTTTCAGCAAACGGATCTGGATTGTCTGACAATTCCAAATCGCTGAATGGATCGGGATCCTCTGCACCGTCCGTGCCTTCGTTATCTGGTACGGGCGGCAGATCATCGTCGATGAACGGATCGGTTTCGTCCGCGGGCTCGTCGGGCAAGTCTTTCTTCCCCGGCAAGTCTTCGCGAATCGTGAGCGGTGCTTCGGGAGCCTGCGGTTGCTCGCCGGCCTTCGGCAATTCATCTCGCTCAACCGGCTTCGCTGGCAGTTCACTGGCGTCTAGCTTGCTCGGCACATACGGCACTTGATGGACCAGCATGGCGTGTCGTTCCACAGGTGGTGAGTGAAACAAGAACGCTGCACTTGGGCCCTGCGACGATGGTGCTACGGATCCCATACGCAAGATTGCTACCGGTCGGCCCAGTCGACTTGCAACACGATACGGGTCCTCATGCGACATGACCTCGAAGTAACGCTGGCTATCTGGCAAATCTCGGACGGCTAACGCGCGTCTTGGATCTTCAACGTAGATGACGCGGGTCACATACTTGCCGCGTAGAGCCATCGACAACTCTTCTTCCGTCAACTGGATTGGAATTGGATAACGCAGTTCTTTTCCAGGTGGCGGATGCAGTCGATCAATGAGTTCGATAGTCGGGTATACGTCGCCGTATTGATTTGGGATGTTGCTGACCTTCAGGCGATATGTCTCACCTACCTGCAGGCTGGCCAGCGTGGCGTTGACCGTTCCGTAAGAGAAGCCTGCTCCTTCGGCGACTGCGACGGATGCTCCTTCTGGAACCTTAATCAACACCGGTTGCATGACCCCGATCAGTTCGGGATGTTGCTGTTGCACGAGCTTCCCAATTGTTCCCGCTGGGAGGCGGGCATTTTTGAAGTCGTGTCTTCGAGCTGTTTTGTATTGCGCCAGCGCCGTGTCGGCGAACTGTCCGCTTAAGACGATCGTCAGCGACGCAATCAAAACAAAAAACGGATATCGTGAGGCGTTAGCATTCCCCGCCGTGTTGATGTCGGACGCATGCTCAGTGGCCAAGTTGGTTCGTGTCAAACTCATTCTTGATGTGCCTCTCGAAAAAACTGTTTGCGAAAACCCCGGTCTCGAAATCAAGACCGGGGCCGCAATAAACAACCGTTTCAAGTCTTTTTGCTTCGCTCAATCCATGCCTGGTTTACTGGCAGTCGCCGGTCTGGCATCCGCCGCCAAGCATTCCACCTAGCAAGCCACCACCTTGGGTCGAACCGCCAAGTATTCCGCGGCCAGGAGCCCCGAAGTGGCGATTGCTGAAGTGAGGTGCTGAGTGCATGGTGTCTTCAACAACCCAAGCTCGGTTTGGAGGCTGAGGGTAGCTCAGTCCTGGACGTTGCTTGACGTTGATTTTCAGTTTGCTCACAGGATCTGGAAGATGTCGCGCTGTGTGGTTGTGCATAACGTGCTTCTTCAGACCTGCAGGAACTCCAAGTGGAATGTGAGGAGGTCCAGGCAGTCCGATCGGAGTTCCCGTGATGGGCATTCCGTACTGACCAGATGCCGTTAGTCCTGGAGGCAATCCGCCAGGTCCGTATCCACCTCGTGGAGTGGAGTTAGGGCCATAGTAAGCCTCAGGACCTCCACCCAGATTCAAGCATCCACCGCCTAGGCATCCGCCACTTGGGCAAGACGACCCGCCTAGGCAAGATCCGTCTGCACAGCCGACAGGTAGGATGCCGGTTCCAGCTGCAGAGCTTGCAACTGGAATCGGACGGGCGCCGGCCGCACTCGTGACTGGCGCCAGGTTACCGTTTCCCACTGGTGCATAGCTGGCGGGAAGAACGCCCGATGGCGTGGCTGCTGCTCCGTAAGTTGGAGTGACGCCAGATCCGCCAGGGATTTCCATGTCTTTGTTACCAACACGAACGACGGCCAAGATAGCTCCGCGTCGATTGGCTTCCACGATCGGATCCACACCTGGATCAAGACGTGTGCTAACCAAGGTTTCTACACCTGCAAGTGCCAACTCTTGGAAGTCGGGCTCTGGCAAGTAGATGACCTTCGTAACGAAGTTCCCGGCAAGAACTTGGTCGAAGTCCTCTTCGGTGAACTGAACTGGAATCGCGTTGTGAGCCAAGTACGCGGCAGTTTGTCGCGTAGGTGGTCCAACTTCCAAAGTTGGATATAACTCGGTGCCTTCACGACCAGTGACGCCGGTGATCTTCAGGCGATAAACACCGCCCTGCATGAAGTTCTGGCGACCAGGAGTAATGATAGGGTTCGAGTTGTACGAGCCACCGGCATCGAACATCACTTGCATCGCTTCAGGTCGAGCGAACAAGACTTGGACTTCTGTAGCTGCGACGCTTGCGTCGATGCCACCACCCATGGCTCCGCCAGCCATCACAGGTGCATACGACGCGGGCTGAATTCCCGGCGTTGGCATGTTGATCACGCCAGGGCCTGGGCCACCTACGCCCGGTCCGGGCTCCATCATTCGGCTAGCTGGCGGCAGGTTGTACCCACCTGTCGCTCCGCAGCCAGTGATTGCGGCTGCAATTGCAACCACACAGCAGCTGAAGATTAGACGTAACTTCATCGGTTTCCCCCCAAGAAAACGGTTGTTGATTCGCTGTCGCGATACGCAGAGCATCGCTGCGCGAATCTTGCATTCATTGCTGACGCTCTCATTGAGATCCGTGCGTTTTGCAGGCCTCCCGCGGAAGTGATCCGTCACATCGCGATAGACCTGACTTACGCATTCGCTTTACAATCCGCGGCCCGTCCTTGGGCACACTGATGGAAGTAATGCGATCTCGGTCACGCCGAGAACGTCACTGCTAATGTTCGGATTGGCACTAACAGATTCTTTGGCAAAACCGGCAAATCCCGAAAATGAAAGACAGATTCACTACCTTCGCGCGGGCGACGATCGTCTGCGGGCTAGCATCGCTATTCGCCGCAAACGCATGGAGCCAGCCTACGCCCACGAAATCCCGGGCGGCTAGCGACGGTGACAAGTTGATGCGAGACGTGGTGGAGGTGGCGGTTCAACTGAAGTCAGTGGAAGCACGCCTGCGTGTACGCACAGACTTGCTAGGACAATCGCTAGTGGGATCTGGAACCTACGCTCAAGCTGCATCGACCGTGGGGCCGTTGCTTCGATTAGAGCTTGCCATTCAAGCTGGCGAGCAAGCGACTAGCGTCAAACAAGTAAGTGATGGACGAGTCCTGTGGGAGTCGTGGAGGATAGGGCAGCAAAACACTTTGAACCGAATCGACCTTCGGAAGGTGCAAGCTGCGGCGCGACGTGCTGGGCCGCAGGCGATTCCGACGTCGACATCAGCGAGTCTAGCAACGGGCGGCATTCCCAAATTGCTTCGGCAGCTCGAGGCCAATTTCGATTTTGGACAATCAAAGGTTCGGTCGGGAAAAATTGGCGATGTACCGGTCTACGCTCTATCGGGAGTGTGGCGTGGGGAGAAATTGGCGAAGGCAGCGCCAAAGGCAGTTCAGAAAGAGAAAATCTTGTTTGAGGAGTTACCGGATCACCTGCCTCACCAAGTCGAACTCTTGATCGGGCAATCCGACTACTTCCCTTATCGAGTCACCTACCAGCGATGGAAAACGAAGGACGGCAAACTTGCTTTGTCACCCGTTGTGACGACGGAATTCTTTGAGGTGTCCTCGAAGAACGAACCGATCGACATGAGTCAATTTGTTTTTCAGAACCCCAACAAGCTTGCCGCCAACGATCGTACCGAATCGTTCCTGAAGGCTCTTGGGCTGAAGCCCACCGAGGTGGCAGATCGAGTTCCCATTCCAAAGTCGCGTTGATTTGCAATTGCGGCTAGGGGTTCCTCGTTATCTCTGATTGCTCACGCCAACTAGTTTGTTGAACGGCCGAGTTTCGGCCGAGAGACGCACTGGTGATCGGATTGATTACATTCGATCTAAGCCAGGGGCAGAGCAAACGCTAACGATACTTTGCAGCTATGTCTTGTGCTCCGCCTTTCCCTGAACGCATATCACGCGGGCCATTTTCAGCGGTGACGCGATGCACGCGTTGGTTTGGGCCCTTGTTCGATTCCCGGATCCAAATTGTCCATGAATTGAATCGCGGTAGTAAACTGCCCAATTTGATTTTCGTACTTCCAGCTCTATGTTAGTGGGGAATTCACTCCCCAAACTTGGAAGTTTTCCGAGCAGTTTTCGCTCGCAGAAAACCAAACATCATGACTACGCAGCGACGTTCCCTCGTTGAATCCTTGGAGCGGCGAACCGTGCTGTCCGCTCTTGCTTTGACGTACAACGGGCAGGAAATCAGTGACGGCGATACGATTCAGATTCGCCCGTTTTCGGATCCCGAGGTTTCATTGACGCTGCGGATGTTAGCTGATTCCGGGGCACAATCTGAACAAGTTGGTGAGCCCTGCGTTCACGTGACCGGCTTCGAATTGCCAGCGACTCTCGATCATGGCAGTACACCGTTAGGTTGTCTCCCCGCTGGAGCGGGACGCTCGGTTGATGTCGTCATGGCGGCAGACGCTCCGGCGAACTCATCGGATAAGTACGACTTCGCTGTGTCCTTCGAAGAAGGTGGAGTGCAGGAAGAGATTCGTTTTTCGGCGGTAGTACAAGATCGAGTTGCTGGCGATACGGACGGCGACATGGATGTTGATTTCGCGGACTTTTTGAATTTGCAGTCGAACTTTGGGAAGGAAGTCGAGGATGGCCACCGTTCTGCTGACTTCGACGGTTCGGGCGTTGTCGACTTTGCAGACTTCTTGGAACTCTCCGAGAACTTCGGTCAAGCATTGGCGGCAGATCGTGGAGAGCCAGTTGCAGAACTTAATCCACAAGGTGACCAGGTTCCCCGTGCTTGGACGGACGCTTACGTCATCAATCAAAAGGCTCAGTTGTTTGTCGATGCGGCTCGAGGCGTTTTGTCTAACGATGCCAATCAGTTTGGGCAGATCCTGTCGCTCGCAGACCGGCTGCTGCAGGCGCTCAGCCCATCCGGAATCCACGCGGAGTTGGTGGAAAGCCCGGTTGCAGGTCAGGTTACATTCAATGCAGACGGATCCTTCAACTACATTCCACCTCCGGAATTCATCGGCGTCGCCGAGTTCAGCTACGTACCGGTCAGCGAAACACGCGGGGTTGCACAACGAGTGAGCATCACGGTTCTTTCGGAGTTCCAGACGAATTCGGAGACGGCTGTGAACGATCAGTACATCGCGTTGCAGGACAATGTACTTGTTGTCGATGCGGCCGATGGCGTTCTCAAAAATGACAACGCCGAAGCAGATCCGCTGAGTGCTGCGATCGTAGACGCGCCGGAGCACGGCTCGGTTACACTGGATGCAGATGGTGCTTTCATCTATACGCCCGATCCGAACTATCGAGGTATCGACACGTTCTCGTACGTGGCCAACGATCAGTTCTTTAGTTCCAAGCCCGCTACCGTGACAATTCGGGTGGCCTAACGTGCCGTCGCGAACAGGCTGTGGGCGGTGAACTCGCTTACGAAGTGTCTCTGATCCGCGACACCGTACGGTTGTGTTGACGGCTGAGAATCCAGGTTGCGCCTATTAGGCCCCGCAGGTGGGCAATCTCGCTGGTCGACTAAGTCCCGCGATATGCAGGAATATTTCCTGATTCCGCGAATTTCTGTTGTCGACTATGATAACGGTGCGGCAAGGTGCAATCTGAATTAAGAAATGGCGAAGCAGTCGTCGTTCTGGGAGATCTTTATGCGAAGCAAACGCGGTTTTACGCTCGTCGAATTACTGGTTGTGATCGCCATTATCGCGATGCTCGTCACGTTACTTCTTCCAGCGGTCCAGGCGGCGCGCGAAGCAGCACGACGAACGCAATGCGTGAACCATCTAAAACAGATGGCGTTGGCTTTTCATAATCACCACGCGGCTTTGGATTACTTTCCCAGTTGTGGCGGTCCCGATTGGACATGGCAAATGAGCTACAACGATGCCGGCAATCCGATCGTTGGCGAACGTCAGCACGGCGGTTGGGGATTCCAGATTCTGCCCTACACCGAAGAAGTCAGCGTATGGGAAGGTGGTGGCCAGCCGGACAACATGAGCAAGTCCGTGTTTGCCAGAAGTCAGAAACTCAGTTGGATGTTCTGTCCCACGCGGCGTGAGCCTGAAGCCGTTGAGGCTGGTGACTGGTTGCGGAATCCTGCTTCATCGGGACAGCGTTTGCCGCACGCGAAGAATGACTACGCTGCTGCGGCGCATGATACGCAGATTAGTTTCAGCGATCGCACAACCTTCAATAAGCAACAAGGTTTGGGGGCAGTGACTCGCAGTTGGGTTAGCAACACGGAAACAGTGCGGCCGACTTCCATCAACAAGATTCCTGATGGAACATCAAAGACGATGTTGCTGGGTGAAAAACGGATGAATATTGGACTGTTGGGGCGCATGCAAGCCAACGACAACGAAGGCTATACCACCGGCTGGAATCACGACACGATGCGATACGTCGGCCGCAGTCCGTTACCTGACTTTATTCATCAGACAGATCCGGGAGACGACCGATTTGGTTCATCGCACACCGGCGGGATGAACATCGCTTTGGCTGACGGAGCCGTCAAGTTTCTCAACTATGATGTTGAACTGGATGTCTTTAAAGCAATGGGCGTGCGGATGGACGGCTTGGCTTTGCAAGTGCCGTAGTCGCAACACACAAATCGAAATAAGCCGAATGGCCGGGAAGCATTACGTGTCCCGGCCTTTTCTTTAAATCATTACAGGAAGTTTGAAATCGTGGATTACATGTCTCGCCGAAGCCTAGTTCTATCGATCACGCTCGCTGTCCTCGCCACAATCCTCGGTTGCAGCGAATCAAAATATGGCTTGCCGAATACCGTGAAGCTGAAAGGGAAGCTAACCGACAATGGCGAACCACTGTTCGTCGAGGGGCTCGAAAACGCGACCGGCATGATCCGTTTGGGATTTCATCCAGTCGTAGAAGGTAAACCCATTGAAGAGGTAACTTCGACCACCGTGGATCTGGAAGGGAACTTTGAAGTCGTCGACGGAATCGAACCAGGCGAATACATGATTACCGTTGGCCAATACGAACCTTACCCGCAGAATGATTTGCTAAAGGGCAAGTTCGGCGCAAAAAAGTCTCCCATTCGTAAAACGATCGATGGGGACACCGAGCTGGATATCGATATCTCAAAGCCCGAAGGGTAAGAGGCCTTGCCGGGGTTGGCGGGTCGGGGTTGTGAAGGGATAGCCGCAAGTGGCTGCCAACTGCTGCAGCCAGAGTGAGAATCCTGCTACAGTTTCAAGGATGACATGCAAGGATTCTATGTCCGTCCAGCGCTTGGCTGTTCTCATCGATGGAGACAACATCGGCCCAAGCTACGCGTCGACAATTGTCGACTTTGCCAGTCATCTCTCCGAGCAGTGTAGCTATCTGGTGTTTGGCGGACCTAAGCCAAATTGCCAATCGTGGTGGGCCGCGGCGCTGGAAGAATGCTTAGTCGACGACCTGCGTGTCCTACGAAACCTGCGTGGTAAGAACGCCGCTGATCTGCGGTTAACGGCCGCCGGTGTCGAGCTCTACTTCCAGCGTGCGACAGACGGCTATCTCTTAGTCACTCATGATTCGGACCTCTTGCCGCTGGTCCGTCGTCTTCAAGAACTTCATCAACCGGTCTTCGGATGCGCGACGGCTCATGTGAGCCGTCGGCTGCGTCTGGCGGTCGACGCGTTCTTCGAGTTGCCGCAGCCCATTGAAGCAGCACACGAGGATTCAACTACGTCGGTGACTTCAAGCGATTCGAAAATCGCGGACGAGGTCCGCCGTTTCTTAGTGGGCTGTCTTAGGAACTTCGGTGATACGGGGACTTGGGTTCATCTGGATGTATTGGGGGCGTATCTCGGAAGGCAATCAGCGGCCTACAAGAAAGATCGGTTTGGGCATCGGTCGCTGGGGAAACTACTCGAGCAGCATGGATTTGAAGTTGCGGACAAGAAGGGGCGTGCCAAAACACGTGTACCAGCTTGTACGGAGGCACCACCGCCAGATGAGGATGAGCAGCCCCTTGATGGCGCGGTGAGCATGCGACAACTGATGCTCTACGACATTTGAATTCGTTGTGTTGAGGCTTCAGAAAGTTCGTCATCGAGTCGCAGTCGTTTTCGCCGGCGAGCTCGAAAGCTAAACAACGTGGGAACTAACATCGCCAACAACGTCGAAGCTTCAGGTTCGGGGAGTGGAATACCAGCGATGTAGGCGAAACGCGGTACGATCACTCGTGAACCGGCATGCTCAAACGAAGCGGCCAAGTCGGCTTCGCCGTTGGATTCCCACATGACGGGAAGTCGCACGTCGTCGATTAAGACACCGGTTGTGGATCGCAGCAAGATGCGTTCCTCGGTGTACGCTTCAACGA